>JBKBIU010000179.1:0-3300 GCA_046294065.1 Pseudothermotoga sp. | reverse complement strand
GGCAAATCTCTTAGGAAAAGAGGAGTTCAGATATACGAATCTTCAAAGGTTACCGATCTTCAAACGACCGATCAAGGTTTTAGATGTGTTATAGAGACTAAAGAAGGAACGATAGAAAAGTCAGTGCACAAGGTTCTTGTGTCCATTGGAAGAAAGCCCAAAATTGGTGAAGATGTGAAGGCACTTGGTATAGAGATACAAAGAGGCATTAAGACCAACGGGAGAATGCAAACGAATATCCCAAACATCTATGCAGTTGGAGATGTGAGAGGTCAAATAATGTTAGCCCATGTTGCAATGTACGAGGGTGTAGTTGCTGCAAAGAACATTTGTGGTGAGGAAACACAGATGGACTATTCCGCTGTGCCGAATGTTATCTTCTCAAATCCAGAAGTTGCAAGTGTAGGTGTTCATGAAAAAGACGTCGATCCTTCGAAGGTCAAGATTTTCTCATTCCCACTTAGTGCAAACGGAAGGGCAAGAACTATACTTGAGAGGGAAGGATTCGCCAAAGTCATCGCTGACAGGGAAACAATGAAAATTCTAGGAATGACAATCGTTGGACCATCTGCAACGGACATGATAATGGAAGGTGTGATAGCTGTCAGAAACAAATTGAACGCGAAGGAACTTGAGGAATCTATTCATCCGCATCCTACCTTGACAGAGACGATACTCGGCGCCATCGAAGGCATTGTAGAAATGCCAATACATCTGTGATATACGGGGGCATTTTAAGCCCCCTTCATAAATTTGTGGAGGTGGTGCCTTTGCGCAGGATAGTCACTCACCCGATTTTGAATGTTGAAAAAACAAAGACTGTGAGATTCTTTTTTGAGGGCAGAGAGCTTGAAGCTTTTGAAGGAGAAACGATAGCTGCGGCACTGGTTGCAAACGGGATTGATGTCTTTGGAATGACAGAACACTCGAGGCCCCGAGGGTTTTATTGTGCCATAGGCAAATGCTCTTCATGCCTGATGATCGTTGACGACGTTCCAAATGTTCGAAGCTGTATCACTCTTGTAAAAGAAGGAATGAAGGTGAAACGACAAATTGGTAGAGGTGAAATAACATGGTAAAAACAGATTTTTTGATAATCGGAGGTGGGCCGGCTGGTTTATGTGCGGCAATTGAGGCAAGTAAAAGGAACGTGAAAACATTGATTGTCGATGAAGGTGTAGAACTCGGTGGACAGCTTGTCAAACAGACGCACAAATTTTTTGGACACGAGGGATTCTATGCGTCCGTTAGGGGTTTTGAAATAGCAAAGAGACTCATATCAGAGCTTGGTGAAGATGTTACGGTGATGAAGCAAACAACAGTAACTGGTATATACGAAGATGTTATAACCGCCTACGATAGAGAGAAAGATCTTGTTATTGAAATAGAACCAAAATACATTCTTATTTCTGTTGGTGCCAGTGAGCGATTCATTCCTTTCGAGAATAATCATCTTCCAGGTGTATACGGTGCAGGTGCTGTACAGACACTTATGAATCAGTTTAAGGTTCTGCCTGGTAAGAGGGTTTTGATGATTGGATCTGGCAACATTGGTTTAATTGTTTCTTATCAACTCTTACAGGCGGGCGCACAAGTTGCTGCAATCGTAGAGATAGCAGATAAAGTTGGAGGTTATCAGGTTCACGCCGATAAAGTGAAAAGGCTCGGTGTCCCAATACTACTTAGGCACACAATCAAAAAGGCAATCGGAGAAGAAAAAGTTGAAGGTGCTGTGATAGGTCAGGTTGATCAAGATTTCAATATAATCCCTGGAACAGAAAAAGAGTTTGCCGTTGATGTGATATGTGTCGCCGTTGGACTCGTCCCATCGGTTGAGCTTGCACACATGGCTGGTGTAAAGATCGAATACATTCCCGAGCTGGGAGGATATGTACCTTACAGAGACAGCCATATGAGAACCAATATCAAAAACATCTTCGTTGCTGGAGATCTTGCTGGGATCGAAGAAGCAACTACTGCTATGATAGAAGGTAGAATAGCTGGGCTTGCTGTTGCACAGGAAATCACGGGCCAGAATCTTGGATCTGAACTTGAAAAGATGCAAGAAGAGTTGATCGAATTCAGATCTGGGCCATTCTCCCATAAGGTCCGAAAAGGGTTGGAAAGATTCTTCCCACAATATGTGAGAGATTATTCCAAAAATTCGCAGCGAGATCTTGGACCTGCAACAAAGTTGAGGCCCATAATAGAATGCTACGAAAATATCCCATGTAACCCTTGCCAGACATCTTGTCCTTCAGGGGCAATCACCGTTCCTGGTAACATAAACAGCTTACCAGTCATAGACTATTCAAAGTGTACCGGTTGCGGGATATGCGTGATGAAATGTCCTGGCCTTGCAATTTTCATGGTTCAAGAGAACTATCAACATGGCAAAGACTTGGTAGTGATACCCTACGAGTTTTTGCCACTACCCGAGAAGGGAGAAAAGGTAATCGCTCTTGATCGTGATGGTAAAGAGGTGGCACAGGCAGAGATTTTGAAGGTCGTCAGGTCTGCCAATAAGACTCATTTAGTGTATCTGTTGGTACCTGCCGGATTGACGCAAACCGTTAGAGGTTTTCGCATTCCACAGAAGGCTCATTCATTGGTCTGTAGGTGTGAAGAAGTAAGTGTAGAGGAAATTGAAAGAGCAATAGATGAAGGTTATGTAGATTACGAAGAACTCAGGAGATATTTGAGAATTGGTATGGGACCTTGCGGTGGAAGAACTTGCAGAGTGATAACACTTGGAATTCTTGCAAGAAAGACAAGAAAGAATATTAAAGAGATTGGTTTTGGTACATTCAGACCACCTTCGATGCCAATTAAGTTTGATTCCATAATCAAAGGAGAGATTAAGGATGAAAAATGAATATAGAGTGGCAATCATAGGTGGAGGAATAGTTGGGTGCTCGATAGCATACCACCTTGCAAAATTTGGTGAGAGCGATGTGGTAGTTTTTGAGAAAGACTATTTGAGTTCTGGTTCCACTGGAAGATGTGCAGGCGGTATAAGGCAACAGTGGAGTTCACCACACAACGTGATATTGGCTATGAGAAGCGTTTCGCTCTTTGAGACACTTTCCCGTGAAACAGATATTGACATAGAGTACAAACAGGGAGGATACCTGGTTTTGTCTTATGACGACCAAGAAGCCGCGCAATTTGAAAAGAATGTTCAAATGCAAAGGGAATTAGGATTAGATGTTCATATCTTTACACCCAGACAGATTAAGGAAAGGTTTCCCTATGTAAATGTTCATGAAGTTAGGCTGGCTACCTTCTGCCAGACGGATG
>JBKBIU010000178.1:0-3318 GCA_046294065.1 Pseudothermotoga sp. | reverse complement strand
CCTCGCTCTTCAATGTTACAAAGGGGATTGTGTATGGACTTTTCTGCTGGCTCGCCGGATCTGAAAACATTAGATAGAGAAGATAAACTTTGTCCACAGAGTCAGGCTTCATACCAAGGTCGAAAGAATAAATAGGAGTTGCGGCTTTGGTTTCGTACAGTTTTATACCAAGATACTCAACCTTTTTTCCTAAAGTGGAAATGGTGCCTCTGATTTGCTCAGTGAACTCGGATTTCTTTGCTTGCACATCAGTTCCAGAAGCCAAGACTTTCACATAAGAATCAGCTGCTGTAGGGCTTGTTATAAGTGTTTCTAATTTCTGTGTGAGTTCTTTTGCAAGATCTTCTATTGTTATTTGTTGTGGCTGCTGTTCGGCACAGGAAAAAAGTAATAATAAAGATGCGATGAAAAGAAAAAACAGCTTCTTCACCTTTATCCCTCCAAAGGAAAGATTTCAATCACATAAAAAGTTCACAATCTCAGGACTTAGGTAAGTGTCGTTGTCTTTTACCTTGTTATCTACCACTTTCATTCTACCAAAAAGTTGTGTTCTTTTGAAATATCTAAAATGGATTTCGTCTTTTACTATCTGTGCAACTTCAAAAGAGATTAATAATTTAGACACCGCCGAGAAGATAATATGGAGTTTTGATGAAATATATATATTTCTTGGGTCCATAATCATTTGATAGTTAGTATAACTAATGATTCATCTATTTTATTGTAGCATGAAGGTTTGCAGGTATCCATTCTTTGTTCTGAAGCATAAATTATTCTTGGTTCCATTTTGAGTAAAAAGAAAAATACAAATTTTTATATAATTGTTGGTTATTGAGAAGATAGAGAAAAAATCACAAACACCAATATTGATTTTCTTAGTTAGCACTAATGCTTTGAGAAAGCATTGAGTTTTTGTTTTCAAGATACAGATGAGGTAGAATCAGAACAGATATCTCAATAAGGGAGGGTGAAGGCATGCTGAGAGTTTTGGGTTCGGCTTTTTCAAAGTTTGCTAAAAGGTACCTACCAGATGCGTTGATTTTCGCTTTTGTGCTAACTTTGATCACATTCGTACTTGGAATGATCATTCAACAAAAAAGTCCCATGGATATGATTCGCTACATGGGAGATGGCTTTTGGAATTTGCTTTCTTTCGCAATGCAGATGTGTTTGGTGCTGATGACTGGACACATACTTGCTTCCACCAAACCCATGGCCGCTATATTGAAAACCATTGCTAAGGCTGCAAACACGCCATTTAAGGCAGTTGCATTGGCATGTGTTGTGATGATTGTTACAAGTTATTTGAATTGGGGTTTTGGTTTGATATTTTCTTCATTACTCGCCATTGAGATTGCAAAGAATATGAAAGGCAAGAAATTACACTACCCACTTCTTGTCGCATCTGCTTACTCGGGGTTCTTGGTATGGCATGCAGGACTTTCAGCCTCGGCACCTCTTCTGGTGAATACAAAGGGTCACTTTCTTGAGAAATCTATTGGTTTGGTTCCTGTTTCCCAGACAATCTTTGCACCGATTGGATATCTACCTGTCATTGTGCTGCTTTTGACATTACCATTTATCATGGCGGGAATGCATCCAAAGAAGGATACAGAAATCGTGGAAATCAATCCGGAAGTTTTCCCAGAAGCAAAGAAAACGGCTAAGAAAAATTGGTCAGAGATGACACCGGCTGAGAAGATGGAGTACAGTCCTGTTTTGTCTTTGATTATAGGTATCGTTGGATTAATATACATCTTCTATTATTTCACCGTTAAAAAAGGTTCTCTTGACTTGAATATAGTTAATTTCATATTCCTGATGCTTGGAATACTGCTGCACGGCACACCAAAGAACTTCATCAATGCGGCGATAGAAGCTGGGAAGACCGTATGGGCAATCGTAGTACAATTTCCATTCTACGCAGGAATTATGGGTATGATGATAAATTCGGGACTTGCTGCAACGATCGCCAACTGGTTTGCTTCCTTCTCCACGGCAAAGACCCTTCCGTTGTTCACTTATTGGAGCGCGGGTCTGATCAACCTGTTTATTCCATCGGGTGGCGGACAATGGTCTGTGCAAGGTCCTATTATGGTTCAAGCAGCGCAAAAGATCGGCGCCTCTGTACCAAAGGTCATCATGGGTGTTGCTTGGGGTGATGCTTGGACAAACATGATACAACCATTCTGGGCGTTGCCGTTGCTCTCGGTAGCAAAACTTGACATACGAGACATTATGGGATACTGTGTGATGGCACTCTTGTGGAGCGGTATAGTAACAAGTCTACTCTTTTTGATTTTGTGATATGAATGAATGCGAAGGAGGTGTTTGAATTGAGAAAGGTATACATCGTCGGCGCAAAAAGAACTGCAATAGGGACCTTTCAAGGAACTTTAAAGGATGTGCCGGCGGTACAACTCGCAGTTACAGCCGCGAAGGCTGCTATGGAGCAAGCAAATATCAAACCTGAGTGGGTGGATGAAACAATCATTGGTAACATACTCATGGCCGGACAGGGTATGGGACCTGGGAGACAAGTAGGTATTTATTCGGGAGTTCCTGCGGAGAAACCAGGGTACACGGTGAACATGTTGTGTGGTTCTGGCATGAAAGCGATCATGATCGGTGCAGTAGATATCATGGCAAATCAAGCAGAAATAGTCTTGGCTGGTGGCATGGAAAGTATGAATAACGCACCGTATCTATTACCAAAGGCCAGATTTGGTTACAGGCTTGGTAACGGCGAAATAGTAGATCACATGGTATTTGATGGACTCACAGATGTTTTTAACATGTACCACATGGGCGTCACAGCTGAAAACCTTGTGGAAAAATATGGTATATCGAGAGAAGAACAGGATCTTTTTGCTTACAAGAGCCAGATGAAAGCTAAAAGAGCGATTGAGACAGGTAGATTCAAAGATGAGATTGTTCCATATGTAATAAAAGACAGAAAAGGCGACAAAATATTTGACACCGATGAACATCCAAGATTTGATGTTACCCTCGATGCACTTGCAAAACTAAAACCAGCATTCAAGAAAGATGGCACCATCACCGCAGGGAACGCATCTGGAATAAACGATGGAGCTTCTGCAACAGTTATTGCAAGTGAAGATGCTGTGAGAAAATATGGCTTAAAACCCTTGGCTGAAATTGTGGCTTTTGCACAACATGGCGTCGATCCATCCATCATGGGAATAGGACCTGTTGGAGCCATTTCGAAGGCTTTGAAAAATGCAAATCTTAAGCTCACTGACATTCAACTCATAGAACTCAATGAAGCTTTTGCGGCACAGAGCATAGCAGTTTTGA
>JBKBIU010000177.1:0-3323 GCA_046294065.1 Pseudothermotoga sp. | reverse complement strand
AGTGCTCGCTTTACAATTTGATGATCCACTTGATCTTCAAAAGAAAGTAGTATCCTTTCCTTTGTCATACCAGTAAGAAATGACAAAAGCAAAAGTGCCTCTGTCCCTGGTGATTCAGAGGCACTACTCAGCAGATCTTTTAATAACTTATAAAGTTCTCTAAAGGTCATATGCCAAATCTTTTTCGTAACTCCTCATTCATTCTATCTGGAGTCCAGGGTGGATCGAAGGTTAGATTGATCTTTACATCCTTGACTCCTTTTATTTCACGAATCTTGTCCTCGGCGTCTTGAAGAATCATCCCTGCCAGTGGACAAGCAGGCGTGGTCATGGTCATAGTGACTGTTACATTATCTTGTTGATCTACATCAATATCATAGACAAGCCCGAGGCTAACTACATCCAGCCCCAGTTCAAAGTCTATGACATTGCTCAAAGCTTTCAAGACTTCATCCTTTGTTACCATAGCCATCTCCTTTCAAAAACCCTCTATCAGTTCTGTCAGTATCTGAACGTGTCCCATCTCTTCTTTGACTATTAAATCGATCTTGTCTCTGCCCAAACCTTCAGGTATCGATTCTTTTATTCCCAAATAAAATATGATCGAATCCTTTTCCACATCTATAGCAACCCTCAAAAGTTCTGATACTGAACGAATATCCTTAAACTTAATTGTTGGATCGGTTCTCAGGTCGAAAACTTTACTATTTGCGATCGCCTGTAAGTACTTAGCTGCCTCGCCAGTAGGGTCAAGAAATTGAGAAATCTCTCTCTCCTTCTTTGCAACCTCCATTCTCATATTGTGAAATCTCTTCTCGTGTTCTTTTTCCATGTCTGCTAATTTCATAAAGATCGCTTTCTTGGAATATTCAGGGAACTTCTCAGCCGCCTTTGTGTAGAAGGTTGAGCCATTCCTTTCTATCTGCTCAGCGATCTCAAAAACTTCATCGATGTTGAACATTCTATCACTCCCTCTTGGCAAGTTCTCTGTCCATCATTATTATACCAACAGGACTATCTTTAATTTTCTCAAGCGTTTGTAATATTTTCGATGCACTCGACTCTTCTTCAACCTGCTCGTTTACAAACCATTGTAAAAAGTTATAAGCGGCGTGATCGTTCTCTTTCTTTGCTAATTCAACAAGGCTATATATGCTTGCTGTGACCTTTTGTTCGTGTTCATAAACATGCTTGAAGACTTCGAACGGTCCTGCCCATTCTTTGGCGGGTTTTTCCAGAGCAAAAAGTTCCACCCTGCCACCACGTTCGTTTATATGTTCATAGAACTTCATAGCGTGTTTATATTCTTCTTTTGCCTGCACTTTCATCCAGTGTGCCATTCCTTCAAGGTTTTGTGAATCAAAATATGTTGCCATGGAAAGATACAAATATGCAGAATCAAGCTCTTTCTTGATTTGTTCATTGAATGCTCTTTGAATACTCTCACTTATCATGATATTCACCCTCCCTAATATATTATCCCTTTTCAGGAAAATGCCGATCAAACTTTCTTATGGCACAACCACCAATCGAGACAGTCATACTGCTCTTTTCTCTTCATTGCATCTTGAATATTCGTTGGTGGTGGGATTATTACATCATCTTTGAACAGTTCATTGTTGGGCCAATTTGCAGGTATGGCAACCTTGTTAGTATCAGCAACCTTGAAGGCTTTCACAATTCTCACAACTTCATCTATGTTTCTTCCAACTTCTTGAGGATAGTAGAGAATGGTTCTTATATTCCCATTGGGATCGACAATGAATACTGCCCTCACCGTGTTGCTACCTTTGGCTGGGTGAATCATACCAAGCATTTCTGCAACCTTTCCAGTATCTGCTATGATGGGAAATTCAATCTGAACACCAATCTTTTCTTTGATCCACTCGACCCACTTGATGTGCGAAAACACTTGATCAACGCTTAGTCCTATTAGTTCTGCACCGAGCTCTCTGAATTGATCGTATCTCTTTTGGAAAGCGACAAATTCTGTTGTACACACTGGTGTAAAATCTGCAGGATGACTGAATAAAACAAACCACTTTCCCTTGTAATCATCTGGAAGTTTCATCTTACCGTGTGTTGTCATCACCTCTACATCTGGGAATCTCTCACCCAAAAGTGGTATACCCATTCAATTCACCTCCAAGTAAAGTATATCACAAACAAAAATCTCAATCTGTATTTATTACATTAATTTACTTTAATATGATATAAAATTCATCTGAGATCTGAATACAACAATGGTGTACCAAATGGCTCTTTACTTTACAGGGTATGCCCCAGTACATCGGCCATCTGGTGCACCTTCTGCTTGCTTTTTTACTTGAATTGATTGAGTATACTCATATCCTCGCCAATCAGTACTATGCTATTAGGGATGATCGATCTATAACTGTCCAACGTTCTCAAAAACCTGTAGAAATCTGGTTCCTTTGAGAAAGCTTCTGCATATATACGTGTTGCACTTGCTTCTCCAGTACCTTTTATTCTTTCGGCTTCGCTGAGTGCTTCAGCCCTCAAGACAGTCGCTTTCTTGTCTGCCTCTGAACGAATCTTCTGTGCTTCTTTTTGACCCTCGGCCCTGATCAGAGCTGCTATACTTTGTCTTTCGGATTTCATCCTTTCAAAGACTGCTTGTTGGTTTTCACTTGGCAAATCAGTGTGTTTGATTCTTACATCTCTTATTTCTATGCCGAAATCAAGAAGGTTCTTTTTAGAGAATTCGGTGATATCCGCAAGATACTGTCGTTCACCGGTTACAATGTCATCAAAATCTAATTTTGCAAGGGTATTTCTCAAACCAGAATAGACAACGTCATCTATCCTTGATAGCGCTAAAGATACAGTTCTAACCGATTCAATAAACCTCTTTGGATCAGATATCCTCCAGACCGCGTATGAATCAACCAGCATTGTTTTCTTATCCAAAGTGATGATCTTTTCCACTGGTATATCGTATATATAAAAGCGTTTGCTAATGCGAACGACGTTATCAACAAAAGGAGTTCGTAAATACAAACCAGGCTCAGAAATAACTTTTCTTATTTCACCAAATCGGACAACTACTGCATACTGAGTTTGATCAACCACAAAAAAAGACAATCCCACAAAAACCGCAACTATAGCTATAATGACAATTACACCTACTAAAATCATCATCTTCATTTCCCATCACCACCAATCAATCTGTCCAGACTGAGCAGGGTAATTTTTTGGGAACCATCGAGCAATATTATTCTTTTTGCCTTAGGCAAAACCTCTTCGAGCGTTTCAATCTTTAAACGCGTCTCTGTAATCTTTGGCGCGATCTTGTATTCTTT
>JBKBIU010000176.1:0-3340 GCA_046294065.1 Pseudothermotoga sp. | reverse complement strand
TTGCCCATGACGGTGTGTGGATTTTTGGTTATATCAAGGTCAGAAACAAAAATCTGTAGTAGATCTTGACCATCAAAATTGAGATAACCATCTATCTGAGTCTCAAAAAGATCGTAACCATTCTCATGAATCGAGACTAATTTCTGGTTGACATAAACTTTTGAGAAAAAGTCAATTCCATGGAATCTCAATAAAACATGCTTTTTTGATAGCCCATTCAATTCAGGCAGCTTTCTTTCGTACACACCAGAAAAACAAAGTGGGTTTGGATAACTTTGCTCAGTTATTGGAAACTGGTGTGGTAGCGAAATATTGTCGCGAACTACACCATCTTCATATCTCAATTTCCAGTTGTGATCCAAGTTCACTCTCATTGCTTCAAAACCCCCTTCATCTCACGCTTAAGACTACGCCACGCGTCAGGTATCTTTGCATAAAAAGATAGACCACTATAACTGGCAGCGATGCCATCACATTTGCTGCCATTATGGGACCATAACGTATATTCACATCTGATCCAGCTAGCGCCACCAATCCAACTGGTAAGGTGTACATTTTTTCGTTGGTCATGACAATCAAGGGCCAGAAGAAGTCGTTCCATATCCAAGTGAAGTGGAGTACAGCCACCGTTATGATAGCCGGTACGGACATGGGTAAGATGATTTTGAACATGATATCCAGTTCACCTGCACCGTCCAGTCTTGCAGCTTCTTCGTAATCTGCTGGTATGGCCTTCATAAACTGTGAAAGTATGAAAACTGCCATTGAAGAAGGCAAAGCGGGCAATACAATTCCAAGGAGGTTGTTCACAAGTCCAAATTTTCTTATCATCAGATAAAGAGGGATAGCGATTGCTTGACTTGGTATCATGAACCCCATCAAGGAGAATATATATAGCAAATTCCTTCCTGGGAAATCCATTCGACTCACTGCATATGCCGCTAGTGTGCATATTATGACAATACCAGCTGTTCCTATAGAAGAAGAGATCAAGCTATTTAAGAACCAATTGCTAATTTTTGCCCTCTGAAGTATTGTTCTGTAATTATCCATTTGCCACACGGAGGGTATCCATCTCCCAGCTAATATATCCTTCTGCGATTGAAAAGATGCCAAGACCATCCAAGCAAGAGGAAGCAAATAGACTATGGACAATAGGACCGCCAGGACTGTCAAAAGATATTTCTTTACTCTCATTTATATCAACTCCTCTTTTGAAGAGGAAGTCATCAATCGCAATTGTAGATAAGAAAATACAAGCATTATGAGAAACAGAATGAAAGCCATGCTTTGTGCATAACCCATTCTGAAGTATCTGAAACCTTGTTCGTATATGTATTGCATGATCGTTCGAGTCTTTCCAGCTGGCCCTCCTGCCGTCATGATGTAGACCTGGCCAAAGATTTGGAGTGAAGCGATAATTTGAGTTACAATCACCAAAACATGCACTCTTTTCAGAAGTGGGATTGTTATGAAGATCATTTTCTTAAAGTCAGTTGCACCATCGAGTTCCGCAGCTTCGTAATAAAAGGCTGGTATCTGCTGTAAGCCAGCGATGTATAGAATCACGCAAAAACCTATTGTCCACCACACGGTGGTGATGGCGACAGCTGGCATAGCCCAGGTAGGATCAACGAGCCAGTTGATAGTTTTCAAGCCCAAAGATTTTGTAGCCTTTGAAATTAATCCAAAATAAGGATTGTAGAGCAAAGTCCAGGTCAAACAGACGACTGAGATTGTGAGAGTGTATGGTAGATAGAAAGCGGATCTGATAAAACTCTTTGCTTGTGTATAAATCTTGCTGTTTGCCAACACAGCTACCAAGAAAGATAGAACCATGATTGGAGGGACTGTGAGAATGACAAAATAAAAGGTGTGCCAAAGGGATGAGACAAAAACTTTATCAGAGAACATACGCCTAAAGTTGGCAAGACCTATGAACTGAGGTGTACCCAGGATATCCCATTTGTAGAATACCATCCTGACTGAATTCGCAAATGGTATCAACTTGAAGATAATCAACAGAATGGCGAATGGTAAAAAAAGTAAATAAGCAAGTAGTGTGCGTCTTCCTTTGCCATGGATTATCATAAGATCCCTCCAAAAATTTAAATAGTATGGAAAGGGGGAATTCCCCCTTTCCATGGTAACGTTAATCAGCTAACACATCCTTGATTACTTGTTGCAACTGTTTCGCTGCGTCTTCAGGTTTAGTCTGTCCAAGTATAACGGCTTGGCCGATCTCCCACATCTTAATCCTGACTTCGAGCCATCCTTTCACACTGGGTGCCGGTACGACATAGTTTGCAACATCTGCATAATCTTTTCTCATCGGCAACTGTAGGAATGCACCAGATTTGAGTACACTATTAAGAACGGGGAGGTGTCCTGCATTTGCCCAATCGGCAGAATGTCTTGCAAACCATTCAATGAATTTGACGGCTGCTTTGATTTTGTTTGGATCCTCTTTTGCCTGTTTGGGAATAACCCAGGTGTGGCTGTCAGCCCATGTGTTAGGTTTGCTTCCAGGGACTGCTGGCAGGCTTGTCACACCAAATTCCAGACTAAGTGTCGGATAGACTGCCATTACCCAAACACCATTCAGATGGAAGACCGTTTGATCATTCTGGAAGAGTGATTCAGCAGTTGGGTAGTCCATTGATTTTGTGATTCCTGAATCATACAAATTCTTAATGAATTCATAAGTCTTTTTAGCTTTCTCAATATCAAGCTTGATTGTATTTGTTTTCTCGTCGTAGAATTCACCACCAAGTTGTGTGTAGTAAGCCACAAACAATCTCTCACCAATCATTGGGCCAAGTTCGACGCTCAGCGCAGTCTCCAAACCAAGCTTGCTTTTCACAGTTTTCGTATATTCGATCATTTCATCCCATGTTTTTGGAACGAGTGGTTGTCCATTTTGATCAACCAACCCGGCTTGTTTCAAGAGTTTCTTGTTGTAATAAAAAACCAGAGGATGTGTATCAAAGGGAATTGCATAAAGCTTACCGGCAAAATATGCTTTCGAAATGATCGCAGGCACATAGTCTGCTATTAGTTCTTTGGAAGCGTACTTGTCCAGGGCCGTCAACGCGCCTCGGGATGCAAAGTCAGGCACAAGCGCAAGATGCATAACGGATACATCTGGTGGATCTCCTGCGACAACTGCTGTCATCAATTTGTTGTACAGTTCTCCCCATTCAACGATTTGTTCCACAACCTCGATATCTGGGTTTTCAGCATTGAACTTTTTGATCAGGTCTGTTACTATGAAACCTTCACCACCGCTGAAGAATGTCCACACAGTTATCGTTGTTTTTGCTGTGATTGAGACTGATAA
>JBKBIU010000175.1:0-3383 GCA_046294065.1 Pseudothermotoga sp. | reverse complement strand
ACCGGGTGTAAGCGTGGCAAACCTTATAGGTAATTTCTTTTCCACTATGTCTTTCAAGCTCTTCACGCCATACTTTGATGCAAAATCTTTCCTCATTATGAAATATGTGTATTGTCTATAAAGGTTAGCAAACAAAACAGTTCCCTTGACGGGATTTGGTGCAAATGGGCCAATACCCTTGAGTGCGGCGTTGAAGATCGCCAAGGTGGTAAGACCAACATCTGCCTGGCCTCTAGATATAACTACTATGTTGCTTGTTCCGCCACCAGTACCGCTGGTAGTCTGAACAACGTCTTGTGTCCACATGTTAGCCAGTGTACCACCAAGCGCAAACCAAGTTCCTCCAGACGGACCAGAAACTAATCTAACCTGACTAGGCCACTTTGTTTGAGCGAAAACTAAGGCTGAAAGAATACAAAACATCACTAAAATTACTTTGCCTCTCACGACAACACCTCCATCCATGAAATGAAGTGTGATCACATTATTTGATTGTACCACAGGAGTTTTTCAAACCTGACCAACACTGAATCAATCTTATCTAAACAGCAAGAAATGGCTTTTACATATCTTGATCAGACCTTTTAAAAGTTCAGTTAGATTTTGAGTCACTTCTTTTGTTGATGAAATATTGATCCATCCAATTGGCTAACAAAATGGTGTTTTCCGCGTCTCTATTCATTTCTGTGTTGTGTAGAGAAGATGTGGGGTCTTCACGTATTCTTTATTTTCCTCTATGATGGTACTCTTCCCTCCTTATCATATCTATGGCATCGAATGCTAATCATCGAGGAAATGAAAATACTTATCTTCATGAAAAAAAGGTGTTTCTAAATGTCAACGTCATGCGTTGATCTTTGTATGTAGATTTTCGAGATGGGTCCAATTTCTTCGACCTTTACTGTGTAGCCTTCTCTTGACGCAAAGCTTGTGATTCTCTCTTTTGAGAGTGGATAGTCACAGATGACAACCAGTGTCTCCCCAGGTTTGAGCTTGGCTAATTCCTTCCTGGTCATGATTTCTGGCACAGGACATATCTGACCACGCATATCAACAAATCTCTTTGGCTCAGATAGTTTGTCGATCTGCTGAACTACGAAACTGTTAGCTTTGAGGTTTTCTCTTCCGTCCATGTCGTATATCAATCCCACAGCCTCTTCGAGTATTTTGAGCACATGAACGGAAGAAAAATCAAACCTATCCCCATTCGGAGCCTTAATGACACTGAGTATGCCATTCTTAACCATTTGGTTCAAATATCTGTAGGCAGTTGAAAGATCGATCTTCAGTTTTTCAGCCACTTCTGAAGCAGTGAGACAACTGTCCCTCAAAAGCATCAGAATGTCGAGTCTTGTCTGGTTCGACAAAATCTTGAAGATGGTCAGTACATCCTTACCGCGCTTCATAAAAATTCCCCTTTTACAAAAGCCGCGGAGTAGCCGCGGCTCATTACCCTTTCTGTGTTTTCATTTTACCATTTTTTGATATCCCTATCCTATGAACCTTTCCTCACCTTCCACCAAATCAACAAACTCTCCGTAAGTGATCAAAGATACCTTTGAATCTGTCTGGGAATATCCCCTTGCAACAAAATCATCCTTTAAGGCATAAACCTTTGCCGGTGTCTGAAGGTTTTCCAAAGCCCAGTAAACACCGTTTTGTATCAGAACAACTTTGTCTTCAGCCGTGGCAGATCTTATTTTGAGCCTTTCAACAGGATGGTTCGTTCCGTACTTGACGAGTATTAAAGCCATTTTCAGTCACCTCACATAAAAATAACGTAGTCGAAACCGTGTAAAAAGTCGGCCAAATCAGCCTCATCTATTATCTCTGCTTTGAAATTCTCATCCAGTTCCTTCACTTTAAATTTCTCAAGGTGTTGTTTAACAGTGTATACCTTTGTCCCATAGTTCTTAATGTATTTATGGCAAATCGACAGTGGTAACAAGCCAATCGTTTCAGGTTTCGTGTTTTTTGATAGAGCGACAGAAGCTTCGTCGATCAGAAGAACACTCGGATCTAGATCTTCTCCATACATCCCAAACGCGGTTCTAAAAGCTTCATTGACCCAGATGCTTCCAACCGGCGATTGATAAGCCACAAAGAGCAGTTTTTTCATAGTCCCACCTCAAGCCATTAGATTTACAAACCTGTCACAGGTGTACAAAAGATTTGCAAGTTCTGGAAGGCCGCTTGGTTTTGAACCTTCTATTATCATCTCTGTGGTTATACCCCTATAATCCATGCAAATACCACAGATGTGAACTTCAAATTTATTGTTTTTCATAAGTTCTGTCAATTTTTGTGGAATATTTCTGTCAATTCTAAGTGGTTTAATGTTTTTGTTGGTACACATAACAGAATCTGCAAAGAGGAACAAAGTTACTTCATGTCCTCTTTCAAGTGCTGCCTCAGCAATCTTTATGGCAGTATCAAGATCTTCGTAAGTATAAGGCGGCACCATCACCTGGATCCCTATCTTCATGTTTCTTCCTCCTTCTGAAAGATCATTTCTGCCTACCGTACAAGAACCAAGCCATTGTCCAGTTCCCAAGGATGAAGAAAACCGATGCAACTATCGACGAAATTGCCAGGAGTGGGACACCAGTTAAGAAGTGACCTATGTTGCATCCGCCAGCTGTTGCTGCACCAAAGCCCATCAAAAAACCTCCAGCGAGAACTTGAACATAGGTTTTCGGATCCTTTGGCATTCTAAGTTTGAACTCTTTGCCAATGATTGCAGATATGGCTGAACCAATGATTATTCCAAGAACCTCTGCTCCTATCCAGTTCAACTTTACGTTTCCCGTGTAAACGGATATAATATTGATCCATCCCCCAGTGATTCCAAGTCCGTAATTTCTACCAGCCTTAGCGCTTGCCCACCATGCGATGGGGGCTAATATTGCGATGAGAAATGAGGCAACAATCCAGTTGAGTTTAGAAGGTCTTTGAGACTTATTCTTCACACCAAAGGCATACCAAAGCATGAGCAAAGCAAAGATTACTGAAACGATCCATGGGTTTATTCCAAGAATGGTTGCCACACTTGGACCTGTTTTGGGAGCATAGAGAGGCGTTGTATTCTGAACCGTAATGTTGTAATTGCGCAGCCAACTCATCCACTTTGAGAACAAACCTGCCTCTGTGGCACGTGCCGTCAAGCCGAACGCCAAAGCTGCAAACCAAGCTGTCGTCATACCTTCACCAATTCGATAAGTTACACCAGAAGCACAACCGCCACCGAGAACCATTCCAACGCCAAAGATATATCCACCAACGATGTTAGCAATCCAGTTGAGAGGCATTGGAGCAAGTTTTATTAAACCTGCTTGAGCGAAAATGAGAAAGGTTATAGACTGAAGACCTAAGGTCAAAGCTGC
>JBKBIU010000174.1:0-3398 GCA_046294065.1 Pseudothermotoga sp. | reverse complement strand
ACCGTTCATACTGACGATCGTTGTACTCATAATCTACGCAAGATCAAAGATTCGCTCTCACTCACGAATTCAAGAACAGTGATTCGATTTCTTCACCAGAAAGTTCTCTAAAGTCACCTGGTTTTATATCACCAAGTTCAATAGTGCCTATTCTTATTCTTTGAATTCTTGAATAATTCAAATTCAAAGCCTTCATCATTCTTTTAACTTGATGGTACTTGCCTTCACTGATCACAAGACTCAACAAATTGGGCTTTATCAGTTTCAGCTTAGCTGGCTTGAATTTCTCAGTCCCGATAGCCAGACCTCTTTCAACAGCTTCGATCTTTTCTTGAGTTAGTTCTCCCTGGAAACATACGAGGTATTCTTTCTGTACATGATGTTTTGGACTTATGATTTTGTGTATGAATATTCCATCATTTGACAGAAGTACTAAGCCTTCTACATCCTTATCCAATCTACCTGCAACTTGAAGCTCGTCTATGTACGGATGGTCAACTAGATCATAAACAGAGGCTTCATTTTCAGTTCTATCACTCACGTATCCCACAGGTTTGTTGAGAGCCAGATAAACCATCCTGTGAGGAAGGACGAGTTTTCCATATAATTCAACAGTATCCTCTTTTGAAATATGAGAACCTTCATCTCTCACAACAATACCATTGACAGTCACAAGCCCAGATCTTATTAACTTTTTTACCTCACTTCTCGTGCCCATCTTTGCCTTCGAAAGAAATCGATCTAACCTCAAATTTCTTCACCATCTTTTCTATTATAAGTGGCTGAGAAAATATTGTGAATGACACTCCAAAAGCGATCCCAAAAGAAAGAAGAAGTGATACATTCCTGAACAAGGCAAGCTTTGAAAGGGACATCACCAGAAAACCAGCAATCAGCCCAAGAGCATTTGTGAGAACAGGCATACCAATGTTCTCTATTGTTTTCGAGACTGTTCTTGTTGCCTTCAAATCGTGTGCCAGATGTATGGAATAATCTACCACAAGACCCACTAATATGCTAGCAACAATTGATGTCGCAATATCCAACTTTAGCTTCATGAGATAGATAAAAACAAAATTGAAAAGAGCCGTTAAAAGAACGGGAACGACTATAACCACTGAAAAACTAATATTTCTGAAGGCGATGATTATTGAAACGAAGATCAAGATTAGCGACGTGATCAAACTTTGCAGTTGACTCCTCAGTATTTGAGAGTTTATTTGATCTACAATGAATGATGTGCTTGCTATGGTGAATTTGTATTCCGTGTAGTCTTTCAGTTGTTCATACAATGCTCTTTTTACCTTTCCCGCCTGCCTGTAAGCCTCATCAGTGATGTTTGCAACTATTCTTATCGTCTTGCCATCGATAACGAAGTAGCTTATAGCTGGTTGCATTCGTGATAGTATCACAAGCGTAGGGACTGGATAGGAGCTTGGGAACTGAACCGATGCTACCCCTGTCACACTACCAATTCGCTCAAGTATTTGCTTGATGTTTTCAGAATCTTTGATGGTGAAGAAACTATTCTTTTCCATCATTATATAAACTGGTTCACGGTAGGAGAATTCTTCCGTGAGAATCTTCAGAGCCCGACCAATTTGACTATTTTTGGTAAAGTAAGAAGCCTGGTCCATCCCAATCTTTATCTTCGGAATGACAAAGGGTGAGATCACGCAAGCAACGATTACTGAATAAATCAAAATCTTACCTACGAGGGCATTGTTCATCTTGAAGGAAAAAGTATTGACGTATTCTTTTTTTTCGTCATAGAAAAGTTCATAGCCAGCGGTGAAAAGTATTAGAAAAATCAGCGCAAGCCCTGATGAGACCATCACACCGAGTTGCTTGAAGGCTGTTATCTTTACAAACAGAAAGGAGAGAAAACCAATGGCTGTAGTGAACATGGAGAAGAAAATAGGTCTGAACATCTTCTTTCTTACGTCCTTGCCAAAGCGGACTATGCCGTTGTAAAAATGTAATCCATAAGCGGAACCTATGACGAGTAGGAAACTGACGCACATTACCGTCATAACATTCAATTGAACTTTGAACAATGTAGAAAAACCATAAACTATGATTGTTGCAATCAACGGAATCACAAGAGAAAAAAGACTTGCCTTCAAAGAACGTGTTTGAACCCAAAAAACTATCAGAATTGTCAAGAACATTAGCAAAGGATAGACCAAAATCTGCCGTATGATTTCATTGAAAAGGTGGTCATTTATCACTATTTGCCCAAAAACAAGTGGTGATAGAGTTGCATAGTTTTTTAATACGTTATCTATCCCTTTGAGAACGATCTTGGGATCGTGGGAGGGTGAGAGTATACAATTGAGCAGTAAATACTTTCCATCTTTGGAAATGAAGGACATTGACTCTGGATCTTCTGTAATCTTTTCACTGATAGTATTTCCGTTAAAATAGGGTGTTCTGAATACATAATTTACAACACTGAGAACCATTTTGATACCTTCCAATTTTGACAAGTCGTTCTGCAGATCGATAATCTTTTTAACCTCTTGCGGTTGAAAAAATGTTTTATCTGACTGTAGTATCACGACAACCTGTGTCCCATCGGAAAACTTTTCAGAAATATTGAGAAGATCTTTCAAATCTTGGTTTTCAATCTGTTCAAGTGTCACACCTGGTTTGTATCCAGGTAAAAAAACCAGATAGTCGGCGTTGATCTTTAGTTTAAAGAAAGCAAGAAAACTAAAGAAAATTGCAAGTATCAGAAAGAAAACTGTCACGCCGTATCTTTTCATGCGATTCCTCCAATGTGAGGATTATACAAAATACATCGATGAGATTATATAGTTAAAAATTTTAACAGTCAAGATATTTTATCAATAAGACACGGTGACAGTTTTCTGTCAGAGATCATTTGAGGTATTTATTGAACCAGTCGGTGATTTCTTTCAATCTTCTCAGTCTGTGCTTTGGCTTTCCGCTTCGGCTCAACTCATGATTTTCACCTTTAAATATCACCAATTTTGAGTCGACACCATGGTATTTCAATGATGTAAACATTTGAATTGCTTCTGCAAGCCAGCACCTGTAATCTTCGTCTGAATGGATGAACAAAGTTGGTGTCTTCACACAGTTGGCATACTTCATTGGTGAATGCCACCAGAGTTTTTCAAAATCACTCCAAGGCGTTCCAAGATGCTGATCTGGCACAAAGAAGTATCCAATATCTGTTGTACCAAACTTGGAAATCCAGTTCGCTATGCTCCTCTGTGAAACAGCTGCTCTAAAACGATCGGTCTGACCAATGATCCAATTTGTCATATAACCACCATAGGAGCCTCCTGTGACACCCATTCTTTCTTCATCTATGAAGGAAAACCTTTTGATCGATTCGTCCACAAAATTCATCAAATCCTCATAGTCAA
>JBKBIU010000173.1:0-3446 GCA_046294065.1 Pseudothermotoga sp. | reverse complement strand
AGACCAAGTCGCTTTGGATCTATCACAGGATCAACAGATCATGGAAAGAATAGCCGAACAATCTATAACAGTTGTGAGTGATCAAGATGAAATGATACCTCTTCACCTTTCAAAAGAAGACCTCATAATAACAGTGAAAACGAGTAGGCTCGTGCAAGTGCAAGAAATAGAACCTGATATACCGTGGGTTGCAAAGGAACTTTCAAAGAAATTTGGTAGCAAACTAGTTGTCATCGAAAGAGATCAAACATTCTTCGACATCTCAGGAAAAAAATGTGTCTTTTTCACCGAGAACGCCCATCTCTCTGAATGGCAAAGATTTGCTATAGATAAAGCTCGAAAAAATTTCAAAAAACTTTTGATTGTTGCATTGAGAAATCCATACGATTGTTTCTTGGTTGAATCATCATCGATCTGCTCATACAGTTATGAAATGGTTTCTCAAAAGGCACTTATGAGGGTTTTGCTCGGAGAAATCAAACCGTCTGGACATCTACCTGTGGAGGTGCGAAGATGAGCCTATCGCAATTGCCTACGGAATTACCGAACCCGAAATCGAAGGATCTTGATACAAAAGACACTCTTGAGATCCTCAAAATCATCAATGAAGAAGACGCAGTTGTAACTTTGGCGATACGTGAGGTACTACCTCAGATAAACGAAGTAGTTCACATGTGTCTAAGAGCGTTGAAAGCCGGTGGCCGTGTTTTTTACATCGGTGCGGGTACGAGTGGCAGAGTAGCCTTTATCGATGCTGTTGAGCTTGTACCGACCTACAGTTTGCCAGAAAATGTCTTTATACCCGTAATAGCTGGTGGGCACGAAGCATTGGGGAAATCCCTGGAAGGTGTTGAAGATGATGAACAGGGAGCCATAAAAGATTTAAAGGCACACTCACTCAGATCAGACGATGTTGTCATCGGTATCGCTGCCAGTGGAAGAACTCCTTATGTTGGTGGTGCACTCAAGTATGCCAAGGCTGTTGGATGTCAAACAGCCTTGATATGCAACGTGAGAAATCCAGAACTGGCATCATCTGCAGATGTTGTTGTGAGTGCCGAGACAGGTCCAGAAGTGGTCGCGGGTAGCACGCGAATGAAGGCAGGTTCTGCTCAGAAGATGATTCTAAACATGATAAGTACTACGGTCATGGTCAAAATGGGCAAGGTTTTTGATAATCTAATGGTTGATGTCATGGTTTTGAATGAAAAACTGAAAGAAAGGGCTTGCAATATGATCACGAGGGTGACAAAAGTAGATAAAAGGACTGCCGCAGAATACCTTGACAAATCTGGTTATAATGTCAAGCAGGCAATTCTCATGATCATGTCAGGTAAATCACCTGAGGAATGCCAAAAGGTGTTGAAGGACCACCCAAGTTTGAGAGAGGCACTGAATCTGATCGACAGGAAATAAAAGGCAATTTTTTCTACCATAAAACTTTTTGAAAGAGGGGATAGAGATGGACAAAGAGTATCCAATACCACTTTATTATCGAGTCTATCAGAGCCTAAAGCAGAAAATTCTTGACGGAATTTACAAACCAGGGGATCGCATACCCCCTGAGTCTGAACTGGTACAAATCTACAATGTAAGCAGACTAACTGTAAGAAGGGCACTTGAGGAACTTAGATCAGAAGGATTCATAAGTAGAGCCAAAGGTAAAGGAACATTCATCACTGGAAGAAAAGAAGAAGAGCAAATGAACGTGCTGAAGGGCTTTACAGACAAGGCGAAGGAAGAAGGTTTTTCAGTCAAATCTGTAGTATTAGAGAACAAATTGGTAGAAGTACCACTGGAACTTGCCGAAACATTCCAGATTGAACAAGGCACAATGGTTATATTACTCAAGCGAATTAGATACATGAATGAGGACCCCGTTGCCATTGAAAGCGCATATTTAAATACCGCTGTAGATGTAAGGCTCTTGAATATCCTTAGGAAGGATATGGCAAAAGAATCACTGTATGATTTTTTGAGAAATGAGCTCAAACTGCCATTAATAAGAGCCTATGAAGTTCTTGAAGTGACTGAAGTCTCAGGACTCGATGCAAAACACCTCAATGTTCCTGCAGGTACCTGTTCATTACTCAGAAAGCGTTATACATACACCTCGAACAACAAATGTGTCGAGTTTGTCAGATCGATTTACAGAGGTGACAAGTACAGATTCAAGATTGAACTCAAGACAACAGGTGTTTTTGAAAAATGAAAACCGTGAAAGGGGTGGTTTTGATGAGAAAGTTCCTGGTGACGATCTTAACAATTTTCACGATTGTTGGAGTCTTCGCAGCAGGCGGAAAATTGGTCATAGCAATGGAAACAGAACCAGTTGGTTTAGATCCACATCTTGTTACAGCCTTTGCATCGCACAGAATTTTGGAAAATGTTTATGACAGCTTACTCAGGTATGGTGAAGGTATGAAGTTGGTGCCGAATCTTGCTGAAGAAGCCCAAGCGGTAGATCCTTACACTATAGTTTTCAAAATCAGAGAAGGTGTGAAATTCCATGACGGAACACCCCTGACCATTGAAGATGTACTATTCAGCTTTCAAAGGATACTCAACCCAGATACAAAATCACCTGCCGCTGCCTTTTACCAAGATGTCGAATCCATCAAGGCAATTGGTGACAACAAGATCGAGTTCAAACTGAAAAAACCCATGGCAAGCGCACTTTTACCTAATTTTGCAGGCGTGAATAGTTCGATAGTTTCTAAGAAATTTGTTGAATCCGCTAAAAATATGCAACTTGAGACTAATGGTACTGGACCGTTCTATTTAGCCGAATACGTGCCAGGTAACTACATCACCTTGAAGAAAAATCCCTATTATTATGTGAAAGATCAACCATACGTTGATGAAATCAAAATAGTGTTCATGCCAGAGGAAGTTTCACGAGTAGCAGCATTAAAAAATGGTGATGTGGATATAGCAAAGATCAATGAACCTCTGAATCTAAAACAGTTCCCAGAGGGTAAATTCAAAGTCTATAGATCCCCCGTGCTCAGTTATTACTTAATAGGTATCAACACTACGAGAAAACCTCTGAATGATCCAAAGGTAAGAAATGCCCTCAACTATGCTATCAACAGAGAGGCAATCATTAAGGCAGTTGCCTTCTCTGAAGGTATTGTCACAGGGCCGCTCAATCCAGCCGTTCAACCATGGGCTCTTCAACCAAAGGCTTTCGATGAATACACATACAACCCTGCGAAAGCAAAGGAACTTCTGGCACAAGCCGGCTATCCAAATGGTTTTGAATTCGAGATTGTAACCTCTCAAAGGTACAACTTTGACAAGGTTGCACAAGTGATCCAGGCTCAACTCGCCGAAGTTGGTGTAAAAGTCAAGATCAATTTAGTTGAATGGGGTATATTCATCAAAAGATGGCGTGAGAGTGATTTCGATGCTTTCATTTCCATGAACAGTGGTTCAATTGAGCC
>JBKBIU010000172.1:0-3501 GCA_046294065.1 Pseudothermotoga sp. | reverse complement strand
CCCCTTCACGGGAGATACCTCTTGACTTCCAAGCCTTCTTCTTCATACTATTGTGGTAACACCCAACGATGTGGTTGTCAATACCAGTGCGAGGAAGTCCGTGTATCCCCTCAATGAATTGAGAGGAATTACTGCCCCCTCGCACTCCCCCATTTCTCTAAAAAGCGTAAAGCCTTCTGAATGTCTAAGCTGATTTGTTCAGAAGTGGTACTAGTTAGATCCTATCTTTTATAGTCTTAATCATGTAGACAGTTTAGATCGTGAAGAGCCAAAATTTCTGTGTAGTTGAGTTTTTTGAAATTTCTTCTGATCGATGAAAAGAACCACACATTAACAAACTCTTGAATTTAGAAAGTTGATGTGGTAAAATGCAAATTGAGGGTGCGTAGCTCAGTGGAAGAGCGCTTCCTTGACGAGGAAGAGGCCGTAGGTTCAATCCCTGCCGCACCCACCAATAGGGGTCCCCAAGGGACCCCTTATTTCATCACAGGGAGGTCCAAACTATGGATAGACTTGATTTTTCCATAAAATTAGCTCGAAAAGTTGGACTCTATGTAATGCAACACTGGGGTCATGCATTGAATGTAACCGAGAAAAGCTCATTTCAAGATCTTGTAAGTGATTGTGATAAACATGCACAACAGATGATAGTCCAAGAAATTAGGAAATATTTTCCAAATGAAGCGATCTTGGCAGAAGAAGGGCTTTTCGAAAAAGGTGACAGAATTTGGATTGTAGATCCAATAGATGGTACTATGAACTATGTCCATGGTTTACCGTCCTTTGCTGTTGGAATTGCATATGCTGAAAAAAATGAAGTGATCATAGGCGTTGCACACGATCCTCTCATGTCAGAAACATACTATGCAGTTAAAGGTGGGGGGGCTTATCTAAATGGGGAAAAGATACATGTCTCAAAGAATTCACTGTTGAAAGACAGTATAGGAAACGTTGGATTTTATGTGGGTTTTACAGGTCCCTTCATAAGCACCATCGAAAAGAATGTGAGAAGGATGAGGATGACCGGCAGCGCCATTTTGGCTGGAGCATACGTGGCTTGTGGAAGGTTTGACTTTTTCGTTGCAAGAAGAGCTAACCCTTGGGACGTGGCTCCACTGTTTGTAATGGTTCCAGAATCTGGAGGAACTATAACGGATCTATCAGGAAAAGAAGCAAACCTTGAAAGCGGTAACTATCTCTTCAGCAATGGTTTACTTCACAGTCAGCTGATCCATATTCTCAAGAAGGTTAAGGAAACCCAGTGAGTATGAAATACAATTTTGGTTGTCTCGAAAAGACTGAAATGTCTAAGCTGGCTTCAATAGTTGCAAAAGAGCTGAAACCATCACAGACGGTGTTGCTCTATGGTCTACTTGGCTCGGGGAAAACCACCTTTGTAGCTGAGATGGCTCAAGATCTTGGAATAGAAAAGGGACGTGTTAGAAGCCCAAGTTTTTCACTGATCAACGTTTATAAAGGCCATTCACTGGTCTATCACGTTGACCTCTACCGTTTGGAAGGTCCTGACAAAGAAATCTTAATGGATCTTGAAGAAATCATTGAAGGTCGTGATGGAATACTGATAGTGGAATGGGCTGACCGATTTGAAGGCTTTTGGTCTCAAGATTGTTTAAAGATATTCTTTGATTTTTGCGAAAATGGTAGGATGATACAGATGGAAGCAAAAGACGAACTGCTTCAAAAAATTGTTTCGAGGTGGTTGAATGGAAAGAAAGTTTGAGAAACTTGAAAAACTCGCAAAAGAATCTATACAGACTCCTGAACTTCCAAAAGTACTTCCTCTGATCCATCTAAGAAATGGCATGATCATATTTCCTCAGACAGTCATGCCAATCCATGTTGCCAGAGAAAAAACACTGATGGCTCTGGAACATTCTATAGACTCACATCAACAATTGATTTTCGTGACAAGTCAGAAAGACCCAACGGTCGAGGAACCAACCTTCGAGCAGCTGTACCAAATCGGAACGATATCAAGGGTCTTACAAGTGGTTCAACTTCCAGATGGGACCTTCAGAGTTTTGCTTGAAGGGATAGAAAGAGCAAGAGCTTATGAAATTGTTCAACAAGAACCGTTGATTGTAAGGCTTGAAATTTTAAGAATCAACTACAAAAAAACCAAGAAAATGGAAGCACTGATGCGAAGCGTCAGAGAAAGTTTCTCAAAGTATGCACTGTACACCCAGAGATATCCCCAAGAAACATTAGTTGCTATCTCTGAAACAGTTGAGGCAAGTAGGTTTGCAGATTTCATAGCCTCATTATTGCCAATCCCATTACAGCAGCGCCAAATGCTACTTGAAGAACTCCATCCCAGTAGAAGGCTTGAGATACTTCTTCAAATCCTGCTACACGAAAATGAGATTCTCGAAATAGAGAGACAACTTGACACAAAAGTGAAAAAAAGGATAGAAGAAAGCCAGAAAGAATTCTTCTTGAGGGAAAAACTCAAAGCCATCACAGAAGAACTTGGAGAAAAAGACTCCGAAGTCGCTCAACTTAGAACAAACCTTGAAAAATCACAGTTACCAGATTTCGTCAAAAGGAAAGCCTTGTCAGAAATAGAAAGATTGGAAAAGATGTCCCCATATTCTGCCGAAGCTACTGTAATAAGAACATACGTAGACTGGTTGATCAATCTACCCTGGGATATTTCAACAAAAGATATGGAAGACATGAAACAAGCCAAGAAAATCCTTGAAGAAAGCCATTATGGGCTTATAGAGGCAAAGGAAAGAATTCTCGAATTCCTTGCTGTTAGAAAGAGGAGTAAATCGGTGAGAGCTCCCATCCTGTGTTTCGTTGGACCTCCTGGCGTTGGAAAAACTTCGCTTGCAAGGGCTGTGGCTCAGGCACTAGATAGAAAGTTCGCTCACATGTCTCTTGGCGGCTTAAGAGATGAAGCGGAAATCAAAGGACACAGGAGAACTTATGTGGGGGCAATGCCAGGAAGGATTATTCAGTTGATTAGAAATGTACAAAGTAAGAACCCTGTACTGTTACTCGATGAAATTGATAAATTGGCGGTGAGTTTTCAAGGAGACCCAGCAGCAGCTTTACTCGAGGTTCTCGACCCCGAGCAGAACAGAGAATTTGTTGACCATTATCTTGAAGTACCTTTCGATCTATCGAATGTTTTATTCATAACTACCGCGAATGTTACACACACGATTCCACCAGCTTTACTCGATAGAATGGAAGTCATCTGGTTAGAGGGTTACACAGACCAGGAAAAAGTAGAGATAGCCAAATCGTATGTTATACCTAAACTCATGTCTGAATTCGCTCTGAACGATGAACAGTTAAGAATTTCTCGGGGTGTTATCAAAAAGATCATCCATTCATACACTAAGGAAGCCGGTGTGAGACAACTCACAAGAACTCTTCAAAGATTGATGAGAAAGGCTGTTCTTAAGATAGAAGAGGGCGAGAAAGTTATAACGATAAGTAGTAAAGATTTGGAACAATACTTGGGGCAAG
>JBKBIU010000171.1:0-3512 GCA_046294065.1 Pseudothermotoga sp. | reverse complement strand
ATGGTACCGCTGATCATTGTCTGGGCAGTTATCGCGATACCTCTGACCTATTATTTCACGATGAAAGCAAATAAAGGGTATGATCCCAAGAAAGACATCGAACTTTTTGGTGAAAGTGTTGTGAAAAGCAAGAGCACAGAACACAGTAGTTTTGCAAAGGCTCAGGCTGCAATAGTATCTTTGGCATTCATAGTAAACATAATACTCATGCTTGCATTGAAGCTCCGCGGGGGAGATGCAACGGCACTGCTTGGTGGTACAGCAGCTCTACTTTTGTTGGTATTCACATTAATGCAGTACAAGTCAGAAGGTCTTGAAGTTGGTGTTGATTTTCTCAGGGAAGGTTTCATGTTCGGAGTGAAGATCTTCACACCCGTCTTCATCATAGCTGCCTTGTTCTATATGGGTGGAGGTGCAGCTACACAGATATTTGGAAGTGCAGGTAAACCTTTGTTGTTTGATTTGAGCAACGCACTTGCAGCAAAGGTACCTTTGAACAGATTTGCTGTTGCGCCAATGCAGGCCGTCATTGGCGCAATAACTGGTCTTGATGGCTCAGGATTTTCTGGTTTGCCCTTGATGGGCACCCTTGCAGCTGGTCTTGGCACAGCAGCTAATGTGAAATCCTCAGTTCTTGCCGCTCTGGGACAACTCACTGCTGTTAACACTGGCGGTGGGACAATCGTTCCATGGGCTTTGATCGCAGTTGCAGCAGTGTGTAAAACCAAACCAGAAGAGATAGCAAGAAAGAACTTTGTTCCTGTGATACTTGGTTTTGTTGGTGCAACCATTTTGGCAATGATTCTTATGTAAAAAATCGGGGGGCTCATGCGCCCCCCATCAACTAAAAGTTTAGGCTAAGGAAGGTGATCGTGCGGTGGGGAAGCTGAAAGTTGCTATTGTTGGCATGGGGAATGTGGGACACAGTGTTTTCGATGCTGTGGCTCAAAGTGAAGACATGGAGATTGTTGGTGTTGTCGATATTCCTGAAAGAGTTGAAAGACTCAAGGAAGAGTTCAAGAATGTTCCTGTTGTTTCTGATGTCGATGAACTTGAAAAACCAGATGTTGCTGTATTGTCACTTGACAGCAGAGCCGTTCCAAAGGTTGCACCAGAGTATCTCAAGAGGGGGATAAACACCGTTGATGCTTACGACATACATGGTGCCGAGGGGGCACTACGTTTGAAAAAAGATCTTGATAAAGTTGCGAAAGAGAATGGTTCAGTCTCCATAATATCAGCTGGTTGGGACCCTGGATCCGATTCCATGATAAGGGCAATTCTCGAGATGATCGCGCCAGTAGGTATCACTTGGACAAACTTTGGACCAGGTATGAGTATGGGTCATACTGTGGCAGTGAAACGTATCGAAGGTGTGAAAGATGCCATATCCATAACCTGTCCCAAGGGTATGGGGATGCATTCAAGACTGGTTTACATTCAACTGAAAGAAGGATATGATTTTGCAGATGTTGCTAAGAAAATAGCGGAAGATCCCTATTTTTCACACGATGAGTTGTACATAAATCAGGTTGATGATGTGAGCAAACTGATAGATATGGGTCACTGTGTGAAGATTGAACGGAAAGGTACATCTGGTAAATCTTGTAATCAGAGGATGGAGTTTCATATGTGGGTGAATAACCCTGCTGCAACAGCTCAAGTGATGACTGCAGCAGCAAGAGCCACTGCGAAACAAAAGCCAGGTTGTTACACGCTATTGGAAATTCCTATTATTGACTTGTTGCAAGGTAATAAGGAGGATTTAATCTGCAGATTATTGTAGATCCAAGTTCTCAGGCAAGGAGGGGTGGTAAATGGCTGAATTAAGGTCTCAAAGTATTTGGAAGTCTTACAGGTTCCCAGTTATTTTGTTACTCTCCATAATTGTTGGTAGTCTGATAGGATTAGCTTTAGGAAAGAAGGCTACCGTACTTCAACCATTTGGCGATGTGTTTTTAAATCTTATGTTCACCATCGTCGTACCACTCGTTTTGGTAACCGTTACAAGTGCCGTTGCAAGTATAGCTAATCTACGAAGACTTGGAAAGATTCTTGGTACAATGCTTGCCGTTTTCATTATCACTGGTCTGATAGCTGCAATAATCACTACAATAGTCGTTGTAATCTATCCACCGGCGAAAGGCGTTAAACTTGATCTATCACAGGCTGAGCAGATTCAACCATTGAAGACTGCTGATCAAATAGTGAAAGCTTTTACCGTCAACGATTTTCAAGCTTTGCTCTCAAGAAGAAGCATGTTACCATTGATAATTTTCTCCATACTACTGGGATTGAGTATCAGCCTTTTGAAAGAAAAAGCCGAACTTTTAATAAAGATTCTCAATGTTCTGTCGGAAGCAATGGTCAAAATGATTTCCATAATTATGTATTATGCCCCCATAGGGCTTGGTGCATATTTTGCAGCTCTAGTTGGTGACTTTGGTCCACAATTACTAGGTGCCTATGGTAGAGCCATGCTTGTTTATTACCCACTCTCCATCCTTTACTTTTTCATAGCCTTTTTCTTCTATGCCTATTTCGCTGCAGGAAAGGAAGGACCAAGGCGATATTTCAAGGCTATCTTCGAACCTGCCATAACTGCTTTGGCAACGCAGAGCAGCCTTGCCACCTTACCGGTTAATTTGAAAGCAGCCAGAAATCTAGGCATACCAAAAGATGTAAGAGAAATTGTTCTACCCGTCGGCGCAACGATGCACATGGATGGTTCTTGTATAAGTGCAATTTTGAAAATATCCTTCCTCTTTGGAATATTCGGGATGCAGTTCAGCGGACTAGGGACCTTCGTAACAGCCTTTTTTGTTGCCGTGCTAAGCGGCGTGGTTATGTCAGGTGTTCCAGGTGGTGGACTGATAGGAGAAATGTTGATTGTCAGCTTATACGGATTCCCGCCAGAAGCCTTCCCAATAATTGCTATGATAGGTTACTTGGTTGACCCACCTGCCACGATGGTGAATGCGACCGGTGATACCGTCGCAGCTATGATGGTAACAAGATTGCTTGAAGGAAAGGACTGGATGAAGAAAAAACTGACCGAATCTGAAGTATAGAGTTTGGGGAGGTCACGGACCTCCCTTTTTCGGGAAGGAGTGTTCATGTGAAGATACCTTTTTACAAGATGAATGGTGCTGGAAATGACTTTATTGTGATCGATAATAGAGATGGTATCTTAGATAGTTTCGACATAAAAAATTTTGTGAAGTCCGTCTGCCGTAGAAGAAAATCCATAGGTGCAGACGGTTTGATGACCCTTGAAAATTCCACGAAGGCAGATTTCAGAATGAGGTACTTCAATTCAGATGGTAGTGAAGGTGAGATGTGTGGGAACGGTGCACGATGTATTGCAAAGTTTGCATATCTCACAGGTGCAGCAAAAGAAAGGATGAAATTTGAGACCATGTCGGGTATGCATGAGGCTTTAATCTTAGGTGATGACGTAAGGGTGATGTTCCCAGAGCTGGACTCAAACACCTTTAAACTTAACCAAAAGC
>JBKBIU010000170.1:0-3522 GCA_046294065.1 Pseudothermotoga sp. | reverse complement strand
TTCACTCAGTGGCTTGCTGTTCACCTTGCTATGGAATACAACAAAAACCTTAGAGTCAATGCCATTGCGCCAGGATTTTTCTTGACACAGCAAAACAGATATTTGTTACTTGACGAACAGGGCAACCTCACAGCTAGAGGTAAAGCAATAATTGATCATACACCCATGGGTAGATTCGGAGATCCAGAGGATTTGATAGGTGTTTGTGTGTGGCTTTCTTCAGATGCATCAAAGTTCGTAACGGGTGCTGTTATTCCAATAGACGGTGGATTCAATGCCTACTCCGGTGTTTGAGGAAGGTGCAATTATGAACTATCTACAGAACCTTTCTGATGAGCTCAAGACAGAAGAAATATCTTATTTGATTGAACAGATTTTGCCGGACAAGAGATTGCAGAAGGTTCTTTTGATACACCCAGATTATACACGGCAAGATTTTTCGGACAGGCTGGTACCTTTACTCTTTAAACACCTTGAAAAAAGAGGGTTGAAAACTCTTCATACCCTGAATGCAAGTGGTACACATCGCGCGATGACTGAAAGAGAAATTCGAAAAAAACTGGGACTTCAGGAGGAAAAATTTGTCTTCTTCAATCACGAATACGCAAACCCTGATGCATTGGTAACCGTTGGAATCTTGAGAAAAGAATTTGTCAGTGAAAAAACCATGGGAGATCTTGAACAACCCTTGCCAGTAACGTTGAATAAATTGTTTTTTGAAAAATATGACTTGATTATAGTCTTGAGTGGCACTTCTCCACACGAATCTACAGGTTTTTCGGGCGGTTTGAAATCCATAGTACCAGGCATAGCCGGACCAGATGTCGTAGGCTTGTTCCACTGGGCTGCTGTGCTCATAGGCATTCCAAGGATCATTGGATCGGAAGACAACCCCGCAAGAGAGGTGATTAACCAAGCTTGCAAGATTGCCTTTGAAAAGGTCAATTCACCTGTTCTATTCTTGAACATGGTTTATGAAGAAACAGATCATGGAATAGTCGCAAAAGGTCTGTACACAGGTTATGACTTTGAAGGAGCTCTGCAAGCTTACAGAGAAGCTGTTAAAGCAAGCAAAAGGATTCACATAATTTATTTAAACAAGCCTGTGAGGATGGCAGTGCAAGTGATAGGAGAAAGTTATGACGAAATCTGGACGGCAGGAAAAGGTTCATACAAACTTCAAAGACCAGGGGTTCTCGCACCCAATGGAGAAATCATAATCTATGCACCTCATATCAAAATATTTCATTCGAATGCACAGATGGATAGGTCGATACGTGAAATTGGATACCACTGCAAAGATTATGTCAAAGAATTCTTGAAGAAACGTCCAAACTTCGACTTGAACGTAGCCGCTCACGTAATAAATGTAAGAGGTGATGGCACGTACGATCCAATTACAAAGAAAGAAGAATTTGCTTTCATGGTAACACTTGCCACCTCTATACCTAAGAAGGATTGTGAAGCCGTTGGGTTAGCCTATCGCGATCCAAGAACAATTAAGAAAGAAGATTTCCTATCAGATGACTGTCTCTGGATCGAACATGGTGGGAAATTTTTGTATGATGTCAAAAGGGAGGCATAGAAATGAAAAATGTTGTGATTGCACAATCGGGAGGTCCAACATCGGTTATCAACAACAGTTTGCGCGGTGCAATTGAGACCTTCATGAATAGTGGTAAAGTTGGAAAAATCTATGGTGCAAGGATGGGTATTTTAGGCGTTTTGAACGAAGAACTTATAGACATCACAGCACAGGATCCAAGACAGATTCAGCTGCTTGAAAAAACTCCATCGGCCGGTGTCATAGGCAGCTGCAGATACAAAATCAAGTCCCAGGAAGATTTAGAAAGAATTGTTGAAGTCTTTAAAGCACACAACGTTGGATATTTCCTCTATTGCGGTGGAGAAGATTCCATGGACACAGCCAACAAAGTAAGTTTACTTGCCCATGAAAAGGGGCTTGACGTGATCTGCGTGGGCATTCCAAAGACAATAGACAATGACTTAGGTGGAAAACTCCAAGATGACGGTACCTTTGCCATATGTGATCACGATCCAGGTTATGGCAGCGTGGCAAGAAACACAGCGATAAACATTCTTGAAGCCAACGAAGAAAACAAGGCAAGTTACACTTCTGATCCAGTTCTTGTCATAGGTGTCATGGGCAGAAAAATGGGATTCATAACAGCCTCTGCAAGGCTTGCCGATCCAAAAAGAGAAATGCCCCTGTTAATAATACTTCCCGAAGCCTTATCACAGGAAGATTATAAGTCGAACCTTGAATATATCACTGAAAAAGTGAATGAAACATTGAAAATCCACAAAAGGTGCATCGTAGTGATCGGTGAAGGTGTGAATGTGGGAGATCTGGGAATACTCAAAGACAGCTTCGGTCATGCCCAGTTCAGTGCAGCTGAAAAAAGTGCAGAACAAGTCCTTGCAAATTATCTGAACGGTCTTGACAGAAAAGATGAAAAAGGAAGGGCAAAGAGTAGGTTGATTGTTCCAGGTATTGCAAGATATGAAAAACCAGGAACAAGGCAAAGGAGAGAGATGGCGTATGTTTCAAAAGTAGATCTCAAAGAAGCATATCAAGTTGGTGCCTTTGCAGCAAACCTAGCTTTGAATGGTGAGACAGGCTACATGGCAACGATCGTCAGAGTTCCTTCAGAAAAATACAAAGTCAAGTATTCAAAAGTCCCATTGAATATCGTTGCAAACTCTGCAAGAGAGTTCCCAAGGAAATGGATCAGCGAAAACAAAGTCGATGTGACAGACGATTTCGTAAAGTGGGCAATGCCATTGATAGGCGGCCCATTACCAGAGTTTGCTAACTTCAAAGAAATAATGGCGCCAAAACTTTGTCCCAATTACATTCCTACAGGTTTTAGGCAACAGGGAGTGTGAAAAATGGCGTACGTTAGACTATCGCATAAAGATCTTAAGGAGAAGCCAAGAGAACAATTGCTTAACTTTAAAAGAACCAAGAAATTTCTAGTTGCAATAGACACAGATGGATGTGTTACAGATAACATGAATGGAAAACAGATCTTGATCTTTCACCCACATTTTATGGAATTCTACAATCTATGGGAGATTGAATCTTACTACAGAGAAATAGCAGAATATTACAACCTCTTTTCAGAGCACAGAGGATGCAACAGATTCATTGCAATTCAACTGATCCTTCACGCTCTCTACGAAAGAAGTGATGTACAAAAGATAGTAAAGGAAAAGAACATAATACTGCCAGACCTAAGGATTCTTGAAGAATTCATCGATTATACTAAGAAAAACAATTTGGGCTTAGGGAACCAATCTTTAGAAAGGTACATAAACGAAGAAAGGCCGAAGACTTTTGGTCTTTATAAGTTGCTTGGTTGGAGTGAAGCTGTAAATAGAACCTTTCCACACATTTCAGCCGAAATACCCCCATTCGATGGTGTAAGAGAGGCAGTGCAGTTGATGGCACAATATGCCGATATTATAGTGGTCTCGCAGACACCCTACGATGACCTT
>JBKBIU010000003.1:0-22665 GCA_046294065.1 Pseudothermotoga sp. | reverse complement strand
TGGTTCGATAGCTTCCTTAAACTTAACCCAATTCTTGATAGCTTCTGGTCTGTCAATTACGCCTGTACCAAGGCCTGCCAAAAATGCATCGCCGAAAGGAGCTTCCACTAAACTTTCTACCTGCCGCATTTTAAAACCTGTTACATCGGCAAAAATCTTCACCCAAAGGTTTGATTTTGCAACTCCACCAACGATCCAACATTCGTCATTGAGTTTCAGTCCTGCTTTCAAACCCTCTTCCATATTGTGTCGAAGCGCGTAAGCAGCTCCTTCCATGAAGGCTCTGTAAAGATGTGCACGGCTGTGATAAAGACTGAGTCCGAAGATAACACCTTTCGCATATGGGTCCCAGATAGGAGATCTTTCGCCCATGAAATATGGAAGAACAACTATACCGTCACTACCGGGTGATATCAGCTCGGCTTCTTTGTCGAACAACTGGTATGGTGATATATTGATTCTTTCTGCAACGACAGTTTCAGACTCACCAATTTGTTCTTTAAACCACTTTGCCAGTGCTCCTGTTGTCGCTGAGCCACCGAATGTATAGATTCGCTCCGTATCGTAGACAACATATGGATAACTTACTAAATTGAAAGCAAGTTTACTTCCATCGTGCACCGTTCCCCAGCAAGTGGATGTTCCAACCATTGCAACGTGTTCTCCTTCTTCGAGGGCACCAGCGGAAAGTTGTGCTACCGGTGCGTCTATACCACCTGCAATGATGGGTGTACCTTCCAAGAGACCACAAAGTGAAGCTGCCTTTGCCGTTACCTTGCCAACTATATCGGATGATCTAACTATGCGTTCTGGTAAGTAATCTATCGGGATTCCAAGCAAATTACACATGTGTTCAGACCAGGTGAGTTTTCTGATATCGAACAAGCCACCTATATTTCCAGCTGAGGAATAATCAATCGCTAGTTCATCTGTCAGTTGATAGATCACATAATCTTTTGGCGTGACGAATTTATAAATCTTTTTCCACACTTCAGATACGTTATTTCTGATCCACATCATCTTTGGGAAACCAAAGTATGAATCGACATAGTTCCCAGTTATAGTAAAAATCTCTTCCTTGGGTATATTTTCCTTAACCCATTCAGTTTCTTTTACAGCCCTTCTGTCCATCCAGATCAAACAGGGATATAAAGGTTCCATATTCTTATCAACAGGAATACCCGCTCCACCAAACAAACCACTGATGGCTACTCCTGCTATCTCTTTTCTGGGTACATTTGATTTCTCGAGTATTTCCCTTATGGTTTCATAGACTGCCTTAACCCAAGGGTCGGGCCATTGCTCGGCCCAGTTTGGTTTTGGTTTTATCACATCGTATTCCCTAGAAGCTTCACAGATAACGTGTCCAGATTCGTCAACAATCACGCTCTTTGTGCCCTGCGTGCCAATGTCACTACCTATCAAGTACATGACCAACTCCTCCTTTGGCTAGTGGTACATTCAGAAGCCTGTTATGAACGAAAAGATCCTTAGATCATAGAGATATCCTTATGGTGTTCTATTAACGTTGGGGTTGGCAACAGAGTTTCTCTCTATCAGTTCGGGATGTAAAACATAGTCCTGGGGTTTCTGCCCGCTCAACATTTCCAATAAAAGTTCAACAGCTTTTTTGCCTACTTCTTCCTTTGGATGAGCAAAAGTTGTGAGAACTTCTCTGAAATCACCTATAGGCGCATCATCAAATCCAATGATCGAGAGATCCTCCGGTATCTTGAATCCCAATCTTTTGGCAACCAGATACAACTGAAGTGCAGTTGCGTCGTTGTAGCAAAAAACGGCTGTGGGCCTCATCTGCTTTGGCATGCTGAGAAGTTCGTAAGCATTCTGCATTGGTGCACCTGTGAATTCTGAAACATTGAAAGATTTTTCGTAGATTTTTTCAAAACCAAGTTGCTTCGCACGATCGATGAAGCTCATGGCTCTGACAGCGCTCGGTAGGTGAATGGATTTGTACAAAACAGCAACTCTCTTGTGGCCAAATTGGTGAAAGATCTCCGCAGCCTTTGTCCCACCGTACATGTCATCCAAAGTTACACTACCTGTACCATCTATCTTCCAATTACTGTGAACCAATACCACCTTGATACCTTCTTTGACCAACGTTTCCACATAATCTCTGTTTGACCTTTTCGTCGCACTGCACACTGGATCTATTATCAAACCACTTATACCAGATTCGACCCATTCGCTTATTATTTGTTTTTCTTTGTTTGGGTCCTCTGAAGCGTTTCCCAACAACATTTTGTAACCATTCCTAAATAGATAGTCCTCTGCTCCAAGCACAATGTAGGGAAAGATATAACTGGTTATCTGTTGAACGATAATCCCGACGGTCTGATTCTCTCTCTCTGCACTTACAAAGGTTCCAACACCAGGTTTTCGGACGATGAATCCTTTCAGAGCAAGCCTGTCCAGAGCTTTTCTCACAGTTTCTCTGCTTGCATCAAATTTCTCCATCAACTCCTTCTCCGTTGGGAGTCTGATACCTAAAGAATACCTTCCAGATTTAAGATCCTTTATTAAGGACTGTTCAATTAACTTATATTTTGGAACTATGGTTTTCACCCCCAATTTAAGGTACGTACATTATTTTACGCTGAATTGAAAGCCAGGTCAAGTTTATACTGGACATTTTCGATCATCACCTCTCGGTATTCTCAAAGCTCTTTGGGCGGTCACATACATTAATATTCAAATTCAGTGTAAAATTTTCAGGGAGGGATTCAGTCTTATCGTGAAAAATATAATTTCTGGGGCACTCATTGGTGTTGCAAATCTTGTTCCTGGAATCAGTGGAGGGACAATTGCTGTAGTCCTGGGAATATATGAAAAACTCGTAAAAGCTATCGCCGATCTGACCAAGTTCAAGTTAAATAAGGATCAACTCAAATTCATCATAACAGTTGGTATGGGACTTTCAATCGCACTCTTGCTGGGTGCAAAATTGATGAACCTGGCTTTGGATAGAGCCACAGGATTTACTTATTCTGCATTCTTTGGCCTTATTCTGGGCACAATTCCTTTCTTGTTTAAAAACCTTGGTAAGGTGAGATTTGCTTACATTCTCGTCGGAATTTTTCTTTTCCTCTTTGTGGAAAATATCCAGTTTTCCTTCACAGTATCTGGAGCCTTCTTACCTTTTGCTGGTTTCATTGCCGCATTTGCTATGGTCATGCCCGGGCTGAGTGGTTCTCTGGTTATGCTTGTTTTTGGAGTGTACGAAACTGTGGTTAAAGCCATCAGTACTTTGAATCTTCCTGTACTTATCCCATTTGGTATGGGTGTTGTATCTGGCATAGCTGTGTGTGCAGTGTTTATGAAATACTTGTATGAAAAATTTCCTGAGCCCACGAAAAATTTTGTTTTCGGGTTGGTAGCGGCATCACTCTTGAAAGTACAACCATTTGACAAACAGGTTTTTACTTGGTATGGGTACGTCTTAACATTCTGTATAATGTCCATTTGTTTCGTTGTCTCTTTATGGTTTACAAAGCAAACTAAAAGGCTGTGAGTTGAAAACAAGGTCAGTATGATATAATTTGCTCTTGAAAGGAGGGGTTAGATGAGGCTAACTCGTTTGTTTCTAATTTCCTTGTTACTGTTTGTCACTCTTCTTTTTGGAAAAACTATAACTGTTGGTACTAGTGCTGATTTTCCACCTTTTGAGTACATTGAAAACGGGCAATTCGTTGGTTTTGACATGGATTTGATGCGAGAAGTTGCAAAATTAGCTGGTTTTGAACTTAAATTTGTCGACATGAGCTTTGATTCCTTGATACCAGCATTGAGGGCTGGCCAAGTTGATGTAGTTGCAGCAGCAATGACGATAACTGATGAACGCAAACAAGTGGTAGATTTCTCAACCCCATACTGGACGGCGGACCAGAGTATCATAGTGAAGGCCGACAGCGATTTAACAATAACTGTACTGTATCAGAAAGGCAGAATAGGAGTCCAAACAGGAACAACAGGAGATCTATGGTGTACCGACAACTTAGTAGGCAAAGGTTTACTTCCAGAGAAGAATCTGAAAAGGTACGACACATTCGTACTTGCATTGAGTGATCTCTTGAATGGAAACATTGATGCAATTGTGCTGGATTCCCCGGTGGCGAACAGATTTGCAGCTATAAAGCCTGTCAAAGTTGTGGGCGTTATAGTTACAGGAGAGCAATATGGAATCGCAGTGAAAAAAGGAAACAAGGAGCTATTAGACAAAATCAATAGTGCCATTAAGGTTTTGAACGAAACGGGAAAGATGGCAGAATTAATCGACAAATACTTTTAGCAAGTGGGGGGTTGAACTGTAGAAAAGTTGTCTTTGATTCTTGATTCCCTTCCTATACTTTTTAAGGGCACATTGGTCACCATTGAACTGACAATCCTTGGCCTGGGATTGGGTTTCATAATTGCCATACCGGTAAGTTTTGCTCAAGTTTATGGTGACCGTGTAGCCCGTTTTGTTTGTTCCTTATATGAAAAAACCTTCAGAAGCATACCTCTTCTTGTTTTGTTGATGCTGATCTTTTATGGTCTTCCGGAAGTTGGGATTAGACTTGCTCCTTTTGTATCGTGCGTACTCGGTCTGGGCATACGAAGCTCCGCTTATCAGTCTCAGATCTTCAGAGGTGCCATCCTTTCCGTTTCAAGAGGCCAAACTTTAGCTGCTCTGTCCATAGGAATGACACCATTTGAAAGCTTCAGATATATAGTCTTTCCACAAGCTTTGAGGTTTTCTATCGCCCCTTGGACAAATGAATTTACCGTGGTTCTGAAAGATTCATCCATGGCTTATGCGCTTGGAGTCGTGGAATTATTAAGGCAGGGGAGTTATATCATTTCCACAACATATGAACCAATGGCTATCTTTCTCACCTGTGCTGCCATATATCTCGTGATGACTCTATCAACAAACAAGTTGATGGGTTACATCGAAAAAAAGACACAGATACCAGGTTTTGAGACTAAGGAGGTTTCACATTGACCGAGGTCGTTCTGAAGGTTGAAGATCTCAAAAAGAGTTATGGTAGAAATGAGATTTTGAAGGGCGTTTCACTTGAAGTCAAAAAGGGTGAAACAAAGGTAATAATAGGACCAAGTGGGACGGGAAAGAGCACGCTGCTTGCTTGCATAAACAGATTAGTAGAACCAGATCACGGAAGAGTATTACTCGAAGGGGAAGAAATAACTTCACGCAATGCATGCAAGATGAGACAGAAGATTGGTTACGTTTTCCAAGATTTCAATTTGTTTAATCACCTGACGGCTCTCGATAATGTGAGAATTGGTTTGATAAAGGTTCAGAAACTTCCAAAGGAAGAAGCAACACGAATTGCCATGGAAGAGTTATCGAAGGTTGGTCTTTCGCAGAAAGTGAATCTCTATCCTTCACAACTTTCTGGCGGGCAAAAACAACGTGTTGCCATAGCAAGAGCGCTCGCCATGAGACCAAAGTTGATGCTCTTCGATGAGCCAACGTCAGCACTCGATCCCGAGCTTATTGGAGAGGTTCTTTCAGTGATGATTGATCTTGCAAAATCGGGTATGACCATGTTAGTCGTGACTCACGAACTTGGATTTGCAAGAACCGTCGCAGATGAAATCATTTTTATGGAGAATGGGATTATTGTTGAACAAGGTCCCCCTGCTTTGATATTCACTAACCCTCAAAAAGACAGAACGAAGCAGTTTCTCAGAAAGCTCACTGAATTGTATGGAGAGGAAAAAAACAAATGAGTTTCTGCCAAATAGTACTTGTATCAATGCCAAGACTTCTTAACGGTCTGACCGTTACTTTGTACATGACAGTCTTTTCAGCGGCTGTTGGTCTTCTTTTAGGAATTATTTTGTGCTTAGGCAGAGTCTATGGAAACAAAGTTGTAAGTTTTTTGAACACAGGATTTATTGAACTTATACGAGGTACGCCAATGTTAGTTCAGCTTTTTATACTTTATTACGGGCTACCTTCCTACAATATAAGATTAACGCCACTTTTGGCGGCACTTATTGGTTTTTCTATCAACAGTGCTGCTTACCAAGCTGAATACTTGAGAGGATCTATTCAATCTATTGGAATTGGTCAAATGAAGGCAGCTTTGTCTATAGGAATGAAAAAATGGCAAGCAGTGAGATTGATAATCCTTCCGCAAGCACTCAGGCGTGTTATACCCGCTTGGACCAATGAGTTTATCTATCTATTGAAATACACTTCGATGGCTTATATAATCGGTGCTCCAGAGATGATGGCTCAGGCAAAGTTTGTAGCGAGCAGGAATTTTGAATTCTTTAAAGTCTATTTACTCACTGCCGCTATTTACTTGTCAATTGTATGGACTATATCTTTCGTTTTTTCGTATTTTGAAAGGAAACTGAGAATACCTGGCACGGTTGTGACTGAGAGGTAGGCTATTCAAGAACTTTCTTCAACACGTAAGGATCTATCCTAAAAGGCGATCCCTTACCTTGGAGAAAATGGTGTTTTTCAAACAAATGGATCGATAACTCGCTGAGATCGATCTGTGTTTTATTATGTGTATTTTTTACACGAATGACTCGCTTTCTGAAAATTCCATCTTTGAAGGGACAAGGTATGAATCCACGAGCTTCATAGACATTTACTTCCCACTTGTCATCAACCAATACATTTTCTCCAAGACCTTTTACTGCCAAATCCAAAAGTTTTTTCATCCACATTGCGACCTTCTCAAAATCTAATCCAAGTTGGCTCATGATTTGTTCGTCTTCATCTATTATCTGAACCAAATCACGCTTATCGTCTCCAAGAAAGCCTACCGAGCTTATCACGCCAGGTTGCATATTTTTTTGAGCTTCTATATACTCTGCAGACATCTTCATATGATCACCCCTTCAGGCAAACTTGTCATAGTAAATTTTTTCTTCTGAAATACCATTGTTTTTCATCACTTGGATACAAGCGTTTATCATACCAGGGCTGCCACACAAATAACCTTCTTTAGGTTTAGAAGGTTCAATTCTTTCTTTGAGATACTTGTTTAAGACATCTGTTATCAAACCTAATTCACCGTTCCAACTATCTTCAGGCAATGGATTAGAGAGTGCAGGAACGAAATGAAAATTACTCCACTTCTGTTCCAGTTCTTTAAACAAATCCAAATAGAAGAGGTCCCTCAGTGATCTTGCGCCAAAGAAGTACCATATCTCTCGATTAGTCATACCTTTTTCGTATAAGTCAAAGATTATGGACTTTATCGGTGCCATGCCAGAGCCGCCTGCAACGCAGATCATCATTGCATCGGTCTCACGTACATAGAACTCGCCGAATGGTCCTGTAAATTCAATTTGCTCGTTCTGTTTCATGTAATAGTGAACATAAGTTGTGGCAGCACCGCCAGGGACAAGCCTAATCAAAAGTTCTATTCTGTCTTTTTGACTTGGGACAGAAGAGATAGAGTAAGCTCTCTGGGTAATTTCTTTAATTTTATCATATGGTGGCACAGACAACTGAACATACTGTCCTGCCCTAAAGTCAATGACCTCGGGATCCACCAATTTCAAAGTGAGTTCCTTTATATCATATGTAACATCCCTTATCTTCTCAACGACAGCTTTGAATTTCTTTGCAAACAGAAGTTCCTCTGGGATCTCTATTTCAAGGTCCTTCTTCACCTTTATCTGACAGGAAAGTCTTATGCCTTCTCTCATCTGTTCTTTTGAAATATAAGGAAGTTCCGTAGGAAGGTAGGGGCCAACATCGGTCAAGATCTTTACTTTGCAGACACCACAACTACCCCTTCCACCACAAGCCGAAGGTATAAATATACCCTGGGATGCAAGGGTGAAAAGAAGGGGCGAACCACCTTTTGCTTGTAAGGTTTTTCGTTTGTTAATCAGGATTTTTACTGTTCCATAGTTGTTGACAAAAGAATCAGTTACCGTTATAACAGCAGCCAACAATGCACTTATCAGAGAAACAATTAATGTGGTTGTCAAGACAGCCAACATTTTTCCACCTCACTGAACCTGTATCATCCCCGAAAAGCCTATGAAAGCCATTGCCATGATACCGATCGTTATAAAGGTAAGACCCGTTCCTTTGAGACCTACCGGAGCTGGTGCATTGTCCGTCCTCTTTCTTATTGCCGCCAGAAGGACTATGGCGAGCCACCAACCCATTCCCGAGCCCAGTCCATAAAACAACGATTGTATGAGCGAGTAATTTCTCAATTGCATGAAAAGCGTTACACCAAGTATTGCACAGTTCACAGTAATCAATGGTAGAAAAATTCCCAGGGTCATGTACAACGATGGTGAAAGTCTGTCGATCAGCATTTCCAAAACCTGTACCACAGCAGCTATAACGATTATGAAGATTATATATCTCAAATATTCCAGATTGAGCGGCACTATAATGTAATGGTATACAAACCAATTGAGCACAGTAGTAACTGTCATTACGAAGGTGACAGCCATACCAAGTCCGTTCGATGACTTGAGATCTTTCGATATTGAAATATAAGAACACATGCCCAGGAAGTTAGTCAAAAGGATATTACTTGTCAAAATCGATGCGAAGAACAGAATGATTGGATTAATATTCATTTCTTTCCACCTACCTTGAGAGATAATGATTTTGTTATCCAGATAAGTATTGCTATTATGAAAAAGGCGCTTGGGGCCATCACCATGATCGTAAAGGGTGTGAAACTCTTTGGCATGATGGGAATGTTGAAAAGCGTTCCGAAACCAAGTAATTCACGAATAGAGGCCACAATCAAAAGTACCAAGCTATAACCTGCTCCAGCCGTGAGACCATCCCACAGAGAAATAACAGGGTTGTTTGCTTGAGCAAATGCCTCAGCGCGCCCCATGATTATACAGTTAGTGATGATCAACCCCACGTATGGTCCCAGTGCTTTACTCACATCCGGTAAATAAGCTCTGAGCACAATGTCAACGATAATAACATAAAAAGCGATAATAAGTGTTTCAACCATCATTCTCACTTTACGAGGTATATAGCCTTTGAACAAAGAAACTGTTAGATTAGACAATCCAGTAACGAGTGTAACACCTGTGGCCATTATCGCAGTATTCCTCAAATTGTTTGTAACAGCAAGAGTTGAACAAATCCCGAGCACCTGAACCAGAATTTGGTTTTCTCTTATGAGATTATTTTTCGCTATCTTTGTGAATTCACTCATTTTTGCACCTCCAAGAGGTTACGCAAGATTACCAAATGATCGTTTATTATATTAATCAAAGCCCTTGAAGTTTGTGTTGCTCCGGTGATAGCATCTACCTTACCATTCTCATGATCATAATCACCCGAGCCACCAGTTTGTAATGTTATAGACCCGTTAAGCAACTTTTCAGATCGGAACTGCTTCTTGAACCACTCTTCTTCAATGCGACCACCAAGTCCTGGTGTCTCAGCCTGTGAAATGAATTCTATTCCAACGATTCTCTCAACATTCTCATCCACTGCTAGAAAACCTGATATATTGCTCCATAAACCACTACCACTGAAGACAATGCCATAAAGGGTCTTTGTACCAGAGTGTGTGTAATAGAATTCCATGTTGTTCAATCTTTCCAGTTTCACATTTTTTTCGAAGGTTTGCAGAGCTTGTTTATCATCGTATTCAATACCAAAAGCCTTCAAAATTGCTCTGACTTTGAACAACTGTTCATTCTCTTGAATTCTTTGAATTGTGGAAGCATTGAGCAATGCCAGGAACAATACGAATACAAAGGTTACTATGAAACTGAAAGTTACCGTATAAATCCTACCCTCTCTGTTCATTGTTTCACCTTCTTTGGTAGGATCTCGTCAAGGAGCGAGGCAAAGGTGTTACCAATCAAAACACCAAAACTTGTACCTTCTGAAAACAAAGAGAAACTTCTAATGAGCACGGTACAAATTCCGATAATGACGCCATAGATCCATTGGGATTCCTTCCTTTTTGGTGCAGAAACAGGATCTGTAGCCATGAACACAGTCACGAAAAGGAAACTCCCAGACAAAAGCATTGGGAATGCCGAAGGTCCCATTTTGAACATATTCAAGAGAAATGTCAAGGCTGATGCAGATAGAAAAGTAGAAGCAATTATTCGAAAACTTGCTGTCTTAGTAAATATCAAATAGATTGCAGCCAGCGCGATTAAGGGTATAGAACTTTCTCCAATCGCGCCCGGCCTGATTCCCAGAAGAAGATTTTTCAAATCCATACTCTGTCCAGTTCTGAGAAGATCAAGAGGCGTCGCCGAGGTCAACGTATCGGTTCTTGGTAACAGCCATTGAGTTGTCATAAAGGTGGGGAAGGATATGTAAATAAATAATCTTGCAGCGATTGCCGGATTGAAGATATTTCTTCCAAAACCACCGTAGACCTCCTTAGCAAAGAAGACTCCAAAGAAGATGCCAATAACAGCAACCCACCAGGGAGTCAATGGAGGCAGCGATAACAAGAAAAGTGAGCAAGTTACCAAAACAGCTTCACTCACAGGCTTATTTTTCTGCCTTTCCATCATATATTCTGTGAGAATACCAACAGGGAAAACAAAAATTCCCAACCATAGGACCCTCGTTCCGTAAAGGTAGAAAGAAAAGACAAAGATTGGTACCAATGAATATAACACTTTTCTCATGAGCGGTTGTTTTTGAAAAGAGATCAACTTTCATTCCCCTCCAACTTGAAAAGTTGTCGTTTCTATTATAATACAAGGTGATCTTAATAAAAATAAAACTAGGAGGCCCAAGACCTCCCAGTTTTTGAATCCTTTGTCTTTCTTACTGTCTAACATATCTGAGCTGAGAATCGTAATCTTGTACAACACCTTTGAGAACTTCTTGAATGTACTGTACTAAGACACTGTCCATGGTGAAACCTGTATTGTATCCTGGCAGACCCTTCAACATAGTGTAACCATCGCCACCTTGAGCCATGTAATCATTGGTGACGACCGTGTATAGTTTGTTTGGATCCAGTGGTTCGCCCTTGATTTTTGCTTCAACTACCTTGCCTCCCACACTCTTCCAAATCAAACCACCACTCTGCAAAAAGGCACCCTGTCCTTCCTTGACTGTGGCGGCATAATCGAGCACTTTCATAATCTGTTCACCAGTCATTTTGATCACGTACAACGTATTTCCAAAGGGAAGTACCGTTAGTACGTCTCTGATGGTTATCTTTCCTGGCTTTATTGATGCTCGAATCCCTCCACCATTGGTGAATGCTAAATCTGCATTTACCTTCCAGATCATAGAATCGCATATCATATTTGCAAGATTGGTGCTCTTAGATCTGACATTTGCTCTCTCCCCATCGAGCAATATCTTCGTCTCACCAATTACCGTATCGAGCTTCTCACTTCCAAGTGCTTTGAAATAAGCTAGAACTGTTTTGACGTAGAAATTCTCTTCGTATGGCTTGTCAACAAATTCGTAGATGTCCTTACCTTCAGCGTCTTTACCCTTATGAACTTTCAAATTGACAGGTATTGGTTTCCAACTCCAGGATACGATCTTTCCGTTTTCGATGTCAAGGTCCAATCTTCCAACATATTTTCCCCATTCCCACGCCTGAGCTACAACTGTGTTATTCACAAACTGTGCTTTTTCAAACTTGGTGTGACTGTGACCATCGATTATAACATCGATGCCATCAACGAGTTGAGCTAACTGTTTACTCGTTGTCTTACCTTCTGATTCAGGTTCCCATCCAAGATGGGCTAAGGCGATCACTACGTCTGCCTTTGCTTTTAATTCTGGCAGCAAACTTTTGGCCGTTTCGACCGCGTTTGCAAAGGTTGCACCGTTGAGATGTATTGGTTCGAGTATAGCAGTTTCCTCGGTTGTAAGACCAAAGATTGCAACCCTCAGGTTACCAAAGTCCTTAACTATGTAGGCTTTAACTTTCACAATTCCTTCAGGATCGGTGAAATTAGCGGATACGAATGGAAAACTGGCAAGCGATATTTGTTTTGCAAGCGTTGTTTTTGGTTTGTCAAATTCGTGGTTTCCGAATGTTGCAGCATCGAGCTTCATGAGATTCAAGGCAAGTATATCGGGGGCAGCATCCAATTGATCTGATTCAGGTACACCTGTATTGATATCTCCAGCATGTAAGAAAAGCACATACCCACCTTGTGATTCCACTTCTTTTCTCACTTCCTCCACGATCGTCGCTATTGCAGCAAAGCCACCGATGTTTGGATTATTGGTTTCGTTAAAAGTCCAGGCACGTCCATGCGTGTCGTTGATGTGTAAGATCGTCAATTTTGTTGCAAAACTCAAGATTGTCGCCATAATCAAAGCAACTGCAAGAATTTTTTTCACCATAACCAACCCCCTTTCGATGTAGTTGTTGTATTATTGCAACAAGATTTTACTACATCTTTATCTATTTTATATTTATAGTTTTGTTCCTTTAGTCTTTACAAAAACTTTCAAAAGAAATTTTACAAACCCAAAGAAAAACAGCAAAAGGCCCAATAAAAAGAGATATCCAACCAATCCCAGCTTGACAGCAATTAAGAAGTTTTCCATCATAATGTATTACCCCCTATGAGTGACATTAAGATTCCACCAGCTAGGACCGAACCGATCTGTCCAGCTGTATTTGCACCAGCAGCATACATCAACAGGAAATTCGTTGGATCCTCCTTCAATCCCATTGTGTGTATCACTCGCGCTGACATGGGAAAGGCTGAAATCCCTGCTGCTCCAAGCATCGGGTTGAGTTTTCTTCCCACAAAGAGATTTAGAAATTTAGCAAATAGAACACCTGCGGCAGTATCAAAGATGAAGGCAACCAATCCTAAACCAAGTATCACAAGCGTTTGTGGCTTTAGGAATTTGTCAGCCGTCATTGTGAAAGCAATACTCAGACCAAGTAAGATTGTAACAAGATTCGCGAGTTCGTTTTTTGCAGATTTTGCAAGACTGTCTAAGACTCCGCACTCTTTCAGAAGATTTCCAAACATCAAAAATCCTATCAATGCGGCAGAGGTAGGCGCCAAGATACTGGCAACAACAGTTATACTTATGGGAAAAATTATCTTCACTATCCTTGGTATCTTCTGCGCTCTGGGTTGCATCTTGATAGATCTTTCCTCTTTGGTAGTCAAGGCTCTTATTATGGGTGGTTGAATTATGGGAACCAATGACATATAAGAATACGCGGCGACTGAAATTGGTCCTAGCATGTGCCTTGCAAAACGAGAAGCCACATAAATAGATGTTGGTCCATCGGCAGCACCAATGATTCCTATAGATGCTGCTTCTTTTAAACTGAATCCAAGTAGTGTTGAAACTGCCATTGTTCCAAATATGCCAAATTGTGCAGCGGCTCCAAAAAGGAACATGACAGGGTTTTCAAGCAATGGTGTGAAATCAATCATAGCTCCCACAGCTATGAATATCAATAATGGAAAGATTTCAGTTGCGATGCCTATGTCAAAGAAAGTACTGAGAACCCCTTTGTGCACGAATCCTTCAAGTAGCTGATCAATAGCTGATGATAACGGTATGTTGACCAGGATCGTACCAAAACCTATCGGTAGTAACAAAGCAGGTTCATATTTTTTTGCAATGGCTAAGTAGATGAGCAAGCAACCAACAGTAATCATAATGATATTTCCAACCGTCAAAGAAAATATGCCTGAGAATAGTTCTTCAAACATGTTCTCGCCTCGCTTTCGTCCATGCACAAGATTGTATTATAAGAAAACTATGTCAAGAATATAATTATGTTCTCATGAAAAATAGAATAAATCCAAGTTTTGAACCAGTCGTTATAGAATACCTGATCGCATTTTTTCAAAGATTATGTCTTGTGAGCTTCACGACTTTTATAATAAAAATCCTCAACTGTTGCTCGATACATTCGACTGATCTCAAAATCACGCGCGGCCATGGAAATAGGTATATCGACTTGTTATAGAGTTCCAAAACTCTCTGTGATAATATCTTCATAGTGAACACATGAATGTAAGGGAGGTGCTACTATGCGACCGGTACAGATAAAACCTGGGATCTACTGGGTTGGAGTCAACGACAGGTTCACCCAACTCTTTGAGGGACTCTGGCCAATAGGTGAAGAAGGAGTTTCTTACAATGCGTACCTTCTTACCGATGAAAAAAATGTTTTGATCGATCTTGCAAAATCGATTAAAGTCGATGAATTTCTTGGCCAAATTGAACAGATAATCCCTGTATCAAGACTGGATTACATAGTTATAAACCACATGGAACCAGATCATACAGGAATTCTTACCATTCTTAAAAAACTTGCGCCGGGAGCCACGATTCTAATAAGTGAAAAAGGGATGAAGATGCTCAAGTCCTTTTATCAAATCGAGGAGAATGTAAAAACCGTGAAAGATTTGGAAGAACTACAGATTGGTGAAAAGATTCTGAGATTCTATTACACTCCCTTTGTACACTGGCCTGAGACAATGATGACGTATGAGGTGACTCAGAAGGTATTGTTCTCCTGTGATGGTTTTGGCGGTTATGGGGCACTGAGGGGAACTTTATTCGATGACGAATGTAAAGATAAGGATTTTTACATAAAGGAAATGCTTAGATACTATGCTAATATAGTTGCCACCTTCAGCACACCAGTTCTAAAAGCCATAGAGAAGTTGTCCAGTATACCGGTCCAAATCATTGCACCATCACACGGTTTAATCTGGCGAGAGGATCCAAAGATGGTTGTAGATCTTTATAGAACTTGGGCACAATATGCGTCTTCTAAGGCTGAAAAAGCGGTGACTCTACTCTATGGTTCAATGTACGGAAACACAGAAAGAATGATGAGTTCTTTGCTCAACGGACTTTCCAAAACAGGTATACCTGTTGATGTGTTCAACGTTACTCAGACACATGTGAGTTACATTCTTGCGTCGCTCTGGAAGAATAGAGGCGTGATAATTGGAGCACCAACTTATGAAGGATCACTATTTCCTCCTATGGCAGATGTACTCCATATGGCGAATGTTAAACACATAAAGTTCAAGACAGCGGCAGTCTTTGGGAGTTACGGTTGGAGTGGTGGTGCATCTAAAAAAATAATTGAAATGGTTGAACCACTCAAATGGCAGGTTGTACATGTTCTTGATATCAATGGTGGCCCCACGAGTGAAGATTTGGAGAAAATAGAAGAGCTCGGCTATCGTTTTGCAAAAGAGATTATAGAACAACCATGATAAACCTTGACCAAGTAAAGCAAAGCCTACAACAAAATGATTTGGAAATAGAATCTGAAAAGATTCTACAAAATGGTATCCAGCTCCGCATAAAAAACTGTGGCTGTTTGAGAATCTACTGGCGCAAAGATGGCCGAATGACAATCGATCTTTCACAAATCAAGTTTTCTTGTTTGGCACAACTGAACGACATCCTAACCAGAGTAGATTCAGAGAAAATAAATTTATCGGCAGAGAATGATCTTGAGATTCAAAGAAGGATCCTCGATCATCTCCCAGATGATCCTGCGATGATTTTACCGGCCATTGGTTCAGACGAGGCGGGAAAAGGCGATCTCTTTGGACCTCTTGTAGTAGCTGCCGTCTACGTTGGCAAGACTGAGTACAGCCATCTGGGCAAATACCAACTGAAGGATAGCAAATTGTTGAGTGCCAAGAGAGTTTTGTGTTTAGCAGATCAAATAAAGTCATTGTGCGCGTACTCATTGGCGGTTGTTGAGCCAAAGGATTTCACTGGTATTGAAAACATGAACAGACTTTTGGAGGATCTTCATGCCCGTTGCATAAGTGAAGTTCTTGGAAAAAAAGGATCACTCATTGCAATCTATGACGATTTTGGGGCAAAGAATTTGAAAGAGAGACTGAAAAATCATAGTGATCTGACTGTTCTTGGTTTCAAGAGGGCAGAAAGAAATTTGGCGGTTGCAGCTGCCTCGATTGTCGCAAGAGGAGAATTTTTATCCTGGATTGATAGAGCTTCAAGTCACTATGGTAAAAGAATACCACTTGGAGCAGGACAAAAAGCAGTTGAGTTTGCCAAGGATTTTTTGAAGGATTATGGGTTAAGAGAACTGGGAAAAATTGCCAAGATGAGTTTTTCATCTTTGCAGGATCTGATCTCTATGAAATCTGGTTGACATCTTCCTTTTTCCTTTGTCTGAAGAATTTACATTCATTTGTCAAGGGACATCGATTGCACAGTGGTGCATGTGGCCTGCAAAGGTTCTTCCCGAACTCAACCATAGAACCATTGAGTGGTCCCCAAAGCTCGCTGGGGATCAGTTTACCCAGCTCTGTCTCTGTTTCTTCTGGCTGTTTTGTCTTGACAAAACCTATTCTGTTGGATATTCTGTGTACGTGTGTATCAACTGCCAAAGCAGGTTTACCAAAACCGTGATATAGAACTATATTCGCTGTTTTGCGGCCAACTCCTGGAAGTTTCAGAAGTTCCTCAAGGTCTGACGGGACCCTCCCCTGGTATTTTTCTGCGATTATTCTAGACACCTTTACTATTCTTTCGGCCTTTTGTTTGTACATACCAGAGGGCTTAATTAATTCATAAAGTTGATTCGGTGTGAGTTCTGCGATAGTCCAAGGGTCTGAATATCTAGAGAATAACCTTTGGCAAGCGACTTCAGTGTTTTCATCACGTGTTCTTTGACTCAGAATTGTGCATATCAGTATTCTAAATGGATCATTGGTGGACCTTTTGCGAGGAAAGAGTTCTATTATTCTTTTTGCTATCTGTATTACTATACTCCGATCCGTTTTGCATACCTCCTTTGATTATTGTACAATGATAAAGGGAGGTGCACAGATTGTCCAGAATAAACCGATTCTTTGACAAAATTGAGCAACTTGGTGTGGACACGGCAATAATTTATAATGTGGAATATTCTTCAAGATCTTCTACTTATTATCTATCTGGTTTTACGGGTTCCTTCAGTGTCTTGGTGTTGAACAGGGACAAACAGTTCATAATCACTGACTCAAGATATTTTGAGCAAGCTAAACAACAGACAAAGTTCCAGTTAATCGAGTACAGAAATGGTGACTTATTTGATAGTATAAAAGCTGTAGTTGAAGAATTCAAACCCAAAACGATAGGTCTTGAGTTTCAAAGGATTAGTCACAATGTCTTTCTAAAGATTAACGAAAAGATCAAAGCGGATTTCCTACCATTAGACTCAGTGATAGAATCGATGAGATCAGTTAAAGAACCCGAGGAAATAGAAAATATTAAAAAGGCAATTTCCATAAGTGAGAAAGCTTTCTTGAAGACAATTGAATTCATAAGGGAGGGTGTAACTGAACGAGAGGTTGCCGCAGAATTTGAGTACAACATGAAGAAATTCGGTGCTGATGGAATAGCCTTTGAAACGATAGTGATCAGTGGTCCCAGAACATCTTTACCACATGGTAGGCCATCGGGTAAAAAGATCAGTTGTGGTGAGCCAATCACCTTTGATTTTGGAGCCGTAGTGAATGGTTATTGTGCAGATATAACACGCACGGTTTTCTTTGGCAAACCAGATGATGAATTCAAGAAAATTTATGATACCGTTTACGAAGCCCAGACCATAGCTCTGAATGGTGGAAGTGCAAATATGAAGGGTAAAGATGTTGACGCACTTGCGAGGACCCATATTCTTCAAAAAGGTTATGGGCAATACTTTGGCCATGGTTTGGGCCATGGAATAGGACTTGAAGTTCATGAATCACCAAGGGTGAATTCAAGCAATGGAGAGTTACTGCCTGAATCGGCTGTGGTTACAATAGAACCTGGGATTTATGTAGAAGGTAAATATGGGGTTAGAATAGAAGAAGATGTTTTGGTTAAGAAAGATTTCTTTGAGAGATTGACAACTTTGCCAAGAGAAATGATGACTATTTAGTTCGGAGGTGGAAATGTGATAGAAGTTGGTGATTTGAAAAAAGGTATGGTCATAATGGTTGATTCAGAACCATACCGTGTAATCGATGTGAACAAACATCACATGGCAATGGGAAGAGGCATCATCAGAACGAGACTGAAAAGTGTCAAGACAGGTTTAGTTAAGGAAGTTAACTTCAGCAGTGGGGAACGTGTTGCTGAGGCGGATCTAACCTTCAAAACGGCACAATATCTTTATAACGACGGCGATCGTTACCATTTTATGAGCTTAGACGATTACGAACAATACGAACTTACAGAAGATGACATTCAAGATGCAAAATGGTATTTAATTGAAAATCTTGAAGTCAGTATCGTGTTTTTAGAGGACAAACCTATAGGCATACAGCTACCGAATGTTGTGGCGTTAAGAATCGTTCAAACAGAGCCAACTTTTAAAGGTGATACAGTATCTGGAGGTGGTAAACCAGCCACACTCGAAACAGGCTTGAAGATTACTGTACCCTTTTTTGTTGAAAACGGTGAACTCGTGAAGGTGGATACCAGGACAGGTGAATATGTTGAACGTGCTTAGGAGGTGAAGAGATGGAAACAAAGGGAATGGGCAGTATTGATATTTCTGATAATGCCATAAAAGAGATTGCACTAAGAAGTGTTTTCTCTGTACTTGAAATAACAGACGAAAGAAAACAAAAGAGAATCAGGAAATCTCTTGAGATTGACCGTTCTCCCGAAGACAACGTGACTGTTAATTTGAAAATAGGAGTACCGTTCGGCAAATCTCTAGTTGAACTGGGTCAAAAGATCATGGAAAGAGTAAAGATGGATATTGAAAGAATGACCGAGCTTCAAGTACTTGCAGTGAATGTGACTATTGAAGATATTGAAGAAGGGGAAGAACAGAAAACTGAAGAGAAGGAGTGATGAAACTCTGTGACTCGTCGCAGCAAGATGCGAGATAGCGTTTTCAAGGTGATCTTTCAGAATGAATTCCGGAATGAGTCGGTGGAAATCCTTGTAAAAGAAATTATGGAGCATGAAAAAGAAGATTCTGTCAAAAACGATATCATTAGATATGTGCGAGGAATCTACAATAACCTATCGCAGATTGATGAGAAAATATCAATGTGCCTTGAAAATTGGCACCTTGAAAGATTGTCCTCTGTAGATAGGTGCGTTTTGCGTCTGGGGACCTACGAGCTTCTGTTTGAACAAGATGTGCCAATAGAAGTTACTTTAGATGAAGCCGTAGAGTTAGCGAAAAAATATGGAACGGAGAACAGTGGCAGATTTGTGAATGGCGTACTCGATAAAATAGCAAAATCCTTTGCACCAGAACCAAAATATTACATCTAGTCAAGAGGAGGTAGGGGGATGATTAATGATTTGGAAATAGCAAGGACGGCAAATTTGAAACCTATTTCAGATATAGCAATGAGCCTATCGATACCGAAAGAAAGTTTTAGAAATTACGGTAACTACATTGCCAAGGTATCTCATAAGTTTGTGAATTCACTGGATACGAAGAAAGGTAAGTTGATAATAGTGACAGCCATGACACCAACCCCTGCCGGTGAGGGTAAGACCACGACAAGCATTGGTCTATCCATGGCTCTGAACAAGCTTGGTTACAAATCTTTTGTCACACTCAGAGAACCTTCGTTAGGACCCGTTTTTGGTGTGAAGGGTGGTGCGGCAGGTGGTGGGTATTCACAAGTACTGCCGATGGAAGACATAAATCTACATTTCACAGGAGATATACATGCCGTCTCGGCGGCACATAATTTGATTTCTGCTATGATAGATGCTCATATACGTTTTGGTAATGAACTCGATTTTGATCTGACTCGCATAACTTGGCCAAGGACTATGGATATGAACGACAGGGCTTTGAGAGACATCGTCGTTGGACTCGGAGGGCATGCGAACGGTTATCCCAGACAAGATCAGTTTGTTATTACAGCAGCTTCGGAGATCATGGCTGTGCTGTGCTTGTCAAAGGATCTAAACGATCTTAAGAAGCGATTGGGGAATATCGTTATTGGATGGTCAAGAACTGGTAAACCAATCACTGTTCAGCAGTTGGGTGCCAGTGGTGCTGCTACTGTTATTCTCAAAGATGCTATCGATCCAAACTTAGTGCAAACGATTGAAAATACGCCCGCATTGGTCCATGGGGGACCATTTGCGAACATTGCTCACGGCACAAATTCTATAATCGCAACGAAGATGGCACTTGGTTTGTCGGATTATGTTGTTACTGAAACAGGATTCGGTTCGGATCTGGGCGCAGAAAAATTCTTCGATTTTGTTGCACCGCTTGCCGAGCTTAGGCCCGCAGCAGTTGTCATCGTTGCAACAATCAGAGCCATAAAATACCATGGTGGCGTCTCTGTAAAAGATCTTGGCACTGAGAATTTAAAAGCCCTTGCTGAAGGTATTGAAAATTTGAGGGCTCATATAGAAAACGTCAAAAAATTCAATGTTCCTATCGTAGTAGCTCTCAACAGATTTGGCACTGACACCGAGAAAGAAATAGATTATGTGATGGACTACGTGGAAAGACTTGGGGTGAAAGCTTCGTTGAATGAGGCTTTTGCAAGGGGAAGTGAAGGGGCCATAGATTTGGCGAAGAAGGTTGTTGATATCGCAGATGAATCGAGATTCAGGTCTATCTATAGCTGGGAGTTGCCAATTGAGAAGAAAATAGAAATCCTTGCCAAGGAGATCTACCGCGCAAAGGAAGTCGTTTATACCAAAGAAGCTTTAGACTCTCTTAAAAAGTTATCAAAGGAAGGTTTTTCGACTTTGCCTGTGATCGTTGCGAAAACTCAATATTCGTTGTCAGATGATCCATCCAAGCTTGGTTCACCTAGCGACCATTCCTTCACAGTTAGAGATTTGAAGTTGTCGGCAGGGGCAGGTTTTGTTGTGGCAGTATGCGGCGAAATCATGTTGATGCCTGGACTTGGCAAGAAGCCGAATGCTGTCAACATAGATATTGATGAAAAAGGGAACATCGTAGGTCTATTTTAGGAGATGGTCCCATGTTGATAGACTGCAAAAAGATAGCCCAGATGATAGATGCTGAGAGTTCATCAATGTTGCAGAAATCGTCAGTAAGACCAAAGCTTGTGAGTTTAGCTGTAAAACCAGACCAAAGTACAGTTTCCTATTTGAAGAGTCAGCAGAAAAAGGCTCAATCTCTTGGCATCGAGTATGAGACGATCAATGTTGAAGATGCCCTTTCACTTGAGGAATCTTTACAGAAAGCCTCGAAGGATGAATCTGTCCACGGTCTTTTTGTATCACATCCCTTACCTCCAGAGATTGACGAGATGAAGATAGCCAATTTGATAGAAGCTGACAAAGATGTTGAGGGAAGGAATCCACTGAACTTGGGACGTCTTGTTTATGGTATAGAAGATTTCGCACCTTGCACGGCGGCGGCAATTGTAAGAATTCTCACCTCCGTCACGGATTTGACAGGTAGGAATGTAGTTGTAATTGGAAGGAGCACTACAGTTGGATTACCTGTCTCTATAATGCTTTTGAGGCGTGATAGAAGCGCCACTGTTACAGTATGCCATAGTAGAACAACCAATATCCCTGAGATGACTAGAAAAGCAGATGTGACAATAGTTGCCGTTGGTAAGGCTGGATTTCTAACATCAGAAATGGTTCGCGATGGGTCCATTGTAATAGATGTGGGGATAAATGTAGTTGATGGAAAGGTACTTGGTGATGCAGACAAGTCAGTTCAAGAAAAAGCGCAGGTTACACCTGTTCCCGGCGGAGTGGGAGTTGTGACAACCTCTATTCTGATGAATAGAGTCGTGAGAAATGCTGTGAGAGGTGGTATGAATTGAGAATTTTGAGTGGAGTCAGGCCAACGGGAAAACCACACATAGGTAACTACATAGGTGCGCTAAAGAATTGGAAAAAACTTCAAGATGAAGGGCACGAGTGTTTCTATTTTGTGGCCGATTGGCATGCACTTACTACTTCTTACGATGAGACAGAGGGATTGAGGTCCTATACAAGAGAAGTCATGAGATCGTTTCTTGCCTGTGGACTGAATCCAGAGGAATCTACACTTTTTGTTCAGTCAGCAATAAAAGAACATTCGGAACTGACGATCTTATTCTCTATGATAGTTCCAATCTCATGGCTCGAAAGAGTACCAACATATAAAGAGATTAAGCAACAACTTGCCGAGAAAGATCTTTCAAATGCTGGTTTCTTACTTTATCCTGTGCTACAAGCTGCCGATATATTGATATACTTAGCCGAAGGAGTACCAGTTGGAGAAGACCAAGTTTATCATGTTGAGCTCACAAGGGAAATTGCAAGAAGATTTAATTTTCTTTATGGTGAAACCTTTCCAGAGCCTCAATCTCTATTGTCTGTAGTGCCAAAGTTACCTGGTACCGATGGCAGGAAGATGAGCAAGAGTTACGGTAACATTGTATCACTTGAAAACAGTTATAGCGAGCTGGAGAAAGCTATTCTTCCCATGATGACCGATCCAGCGCGTAAGAGAAGGACAGATCCAGGAGATCCACAGAAATGTCCCGTTTGGGATTATCACAAAGCCTTTGGAATAAATTCTCAAGAAAGTGACTGGGTTATTGAGGGTTGCACCAAGGCTAAAATTGGTTGCATAGACTGCAAAAAGTTGCTTTTGAAAAACATGAAAAGGGAACTTGAGCCAATCTGGGAAAACTACATAAAGATTGATTCAGATCCGCACTATGTTGATGATGTTATAGCCAAGG
>JBKBIU010000169.1:0-3611 GCA_046294065.1 Pseudothermotoga sp. | reverse complement strand
CATCATGAAAAACAGGAACCGATAATTCCTCTTGAAGCTTTTTCAAAAGTGCAAAGCATTTTGGCTTTTCTACATCTTCTAAGTTGATTCCAGCAATGGAAGGTGAAAGCCATTTACAAAATTGTACCGTTTCTTCTATCTCTGTTGTTCCAATACACAAAGGTATTGCATCTACACCACCAAGGTATTTGAACAATAAAGCCTTTCCCTCCATGACAGGTAGCCCTGCCTCTGGTCCTATATCTCCAAGGCCAAGGATCCTTGTCCCATCACTTATGATGGCTATGGTATTTTCTTTGTTGGTGTATTCATAAACTTTTTCTCTGTCTTTGGCTATCTCTTGACAGACCTTTGCCACACCCGGTGTGTACCAAATAGCAAAGTCGTCAAAGTTTCGAACTGGTACCTTTGGTGCCGTCTGGATCTTTCCTTTGTAAAAGGGGTGGAGTATCATCGCATCTTCTGAAGGTTTCTGAGCTTTCTTTAGCAAACTCTCTATGTCTCTTTCTTGCATTTGCCATACCTCCTATGTGAAGTTAGAAGAGTAAGCCTCTTGGGAGGGGAACGATCAAAAGTTTTGCAAGCAAGTACCAAAAGGCAATTGTTATTACCGTAAAAATCATTACATTTCCTACCAGTTGCTTTAAGTTCACGCCTTTTCCACCAACTATCAAAGATATGATAGTCATGAAGATGATGCTTCCCACGGTGAATCCAAAGACCCAGTCCATCAAATAAATCCAGACAAAGGACAAAACGATAACAGCTATTATGTACAAAAGATCTTTTCTCTCTATTCTCTCTATCTTTTGTGCCGATTCTTTTTTCTTTTTCTTGATAGACAGTAGAGTTGATGCTACACAAAGAGCGATCAGTACCACTGAGATTATTTGTGGGAAGATCGCCGAAAGATAGTTCAGATCTTTTGTTTGATAAAGAAATACTAAAGCGAGTAAAATGAATACGGCGTTCACTATTATGTTCGACCTCATCTTTTATCTCCCCCTGATGGGTTTTGTCTCCTAATCAATGGCCATAGCAGGAATATCACAGACAAAGCAATCAGAACCCAAGAAATCGGTCTTATGAAGAATATCGTCCAAGGATAATCAAGTCTCCTTCCCATTAGAAGAGCTTGAGTGAAACCAGTTTCAGCGATTGGACCCAATATCAACCCAAGTGTTATGGGTCCTGCCTCAAAACCAAATCTTCTCAAAACATAACCGAGTACACCCAGAATGAGCATCGTGTAGACATCGCTGATGTTGTTCTGCACACAATAAGAGCCTATCATGGTGAGTAGCAATATCACGGGAACGAGTACATGTATCGGTATTTTGTAAACGATCTTTGTCATACCTTTGCCAAAGAGTAGCCCAAGTGGTACCATGACCAACGTTGCAGCTATAACGCCCATTATGAAGGTATAAACGACATCGGCACGTGTTGTAAAAAGTTCCGCTCCGGGTCTCAGACCTTGGATCAAGAGAGCACCGTACAAGATCGCATCGACAGGAGTTCCAGGAACTCCAAGGGTCATCAGAGGCACGAAGCCTCCACCTACTGTCGCGTTGTTTGATGCCTCTGTCGCTATGACACCTTCCGGTATACCCGTACCGAATTTTTCTGGATGCTTCGATGCTCTCATTGCTTCACTGTATGAAACCAAGTTGGCTATGTTTCCTCCAGCACCTGGCAAAACACCTATTATAAAACCGATGACCGATGCCCTCAGTAAATCGATTTGCCTCTTCATAACTTCGATGAAGGTTTTCAGCATAGTTCCTCTTTCAACCTTTGCTTCCAAGAAGAGTTGTTTTTGCCCTCTTTGAACTATCATGTTGATCACTTCAGGTATACAAAAAAGTCCTACGAGTGCTGGTATTAGACCAAAGCCCGATATTAGATGAGCAGAACCAAAGGTGAACCTAACGTTTCCTCCTATGGGAGCAACACCAACAAAGCTGATCATCATGCCTATGAAGCCACCGATGAAACCCTTCAAGGTATTCCCGCGAGATAATGAAGATATAACGGTCAGTCCAAAGATACCAAGCCAGAAATACTCTGGTGGTCCAAATCTCAAGGCTATTCGTGCAAGCATGGGAGCAAAGATCAAAAAGCAAATCATGCCGAATAGTCCTCCGTACAAGGACGAATAAGTAGCTATCAAGATTGCTTCCCAACCTTTTCCTTGTTTCGCCATAGGATAACCATCAAAGGTAGTGCCGATGTTTGAAGGTGTGCCAGGGGTTCTCAGTAGTATAGCCGAAAAACTTCCACCAAATATGGCGGCCATGTAAAGTGAACCCAGAAAAACCAAGCTCTCAGCGGGTGTCATCCAGTAGGTCAAAGGCAAAAACAAAGCAACTCCCATCGTTGCACTCATACCTGGAAGTGCACCTATCACCAAACCTACACCAACACCTCCGATCATTAGAAAGAAAATCTTTGCTGACAGAATCTGCGGGATGGCGTTTAGTAGGTACTGAAGACTGGCCATTTGATTGGTCCCCTCCCTTTCAAAAATCCCGCGCCAGATGGCGCGGGCAAGAGTCATTTACCCATCTTTTGTGTTTCATCCCAAAGTTCTTTGTAATATGGAATTAATCTTGCCACGAGCTCTTTTGCTTGTGCTTCGTTGTAGTCCTCTAAAACAAAACCCAGCTCTTCCATCTTTGCTCTGACCTCTGGATTCTTGTTGACCTGTGCAAATGCCGCTTCGAGTATTCTCTTGATCTCTACAGGTGTTCCGGGAGGTACTGCAACACCACGAAAGGCTTTCTCAACTACATCGTAACCCAGCTCTCTGAAGGTTGGCACATCGGGCAGGAATGGAACTCTTTCTTCTGTAGCAACTGCGAGCGTTCGAAGTTTATCCTTGTATTGAATAGAAACGGTTGTGTAGGTCATCAGAGCATCGACGTTACCACCCAGTAGACCTGGTAGAGCCGTTCCCGTACCGGTGAATGGGACATAGGTAAGATTGAGTTTTGCGACCTTTGCCAACCTGAGTGTTGCAAAGCTATTTGCCGTAGGTTGACCGCTACCACCTATCAAGACAGACTTTTTGCCGCTGGCGTACTTTACGAAGTCTTCAAATGTTTTGATAGGGCTGTCGATGGGTACTACCAACGTGCAAGGTGTTGTCTGGAAGAAGTAGATGTTTTCGATTTGTTCGGTCTTGTAGGGGACGCCACCTTGAATTGGCTGCAATATTATGTGAGGTAGGTTGGTTCCATATATAGAGTATCCATCTGGTACTGCTCGATTGACCAGTTCAGACCAACCCGTGGCTCCACCTCCGCCTGGCTTGTAGGTTATCACGATGGGAACCCCAAGGATCTTTTCAAGGTATGGTTGCTGAATTCTTGCTGTAATATCTGATTCTCCACCCGGATCAAAACAGATAACGTAAGTGATAGGCTTTGTCGGAAAATTTGCTCCAAGAAGTGTTGAGAATGCAAAAAAGGTCAAGCACATTAACAAGACAAATTTCTTCACAAACATCACCCTCCCTAAGTGTGGATATATCAATAGTTTAGATCAGATGAAGAATATTGACAAACATTAAAAAAAAACTACGGCGGGCAGAATTTGACATTTCAGTA
>JBKBIU010000168.1:0-3663 GCA_046294065.1 Pseudothermotoga sp. | reverse complement strand
TCTGGATTATGGACAAAGTTTTTGTAAAGTCTGCTAGATTCTTTCCGCTCCCAGATTTGAAGACAATAGAGTGTAAAGTTGAGTTTTCAGACAACAAGGAACACGAATTCTCTCTAAGCGTTATAGATCCATTTGGGGTAATGATCTTCAATGAAAAAATACGCCGCTCAGAGTTCAGCTTTGCTGTTAAGAACCCAAGACTCTGGTCTTTGGAATCTCCACAACTGTACACGGCTATAATTGATTTCAACGATGATACTTCAAAAGATAGGTACCAAACCAAGTTCGGTATCAGAACGATAAAGGTAGATGGAGACAAGATATTGCTGAATGGTAACCCCCTTTATTTGTTTGGTGCACTTGATCAGAATTTTTATCCAATCAATCACTACACATTACCCCAAAAGAATGATCTTTTCTCAGAATTATTAAAGGCAAAAGAGATGGGGTTGAACCTTCTCAGATTTCATGTGAAGGTCCCTGACGATCTCTATTTAGAACTTGCAGACGAACTTGGACTCTTGGTGTGGATAGATCTACCATATGCAAGACAGCTGGACAAAAAATCAGAAGGATATTTAGAAAATCTACTTGAGAATCTTCTGAAGAGGCACGCGAACCATCCAAGTTTCGTGATACTAAGTTTGATAAACGAAAGTTGGGGAATAGATCTGTCGAATAAGGAGACAAGAGAGTGGTTGAAAAACTTCTATGAAAGAGCCAAGACAATTGATTCTACAAGGTTATACGTAGACAATTCTGCATGTATCGGGAATTTTCATGTTCAATCCGATATTGACGATTTTCATTTCTACAATTCCTTTCCTTATCACAATAAACAATGGGATGAGAAGATAAAAACCTTTGCCACCAATGAGTTTAAAAGCTTTTTCGAATCTAACACTAAACTCCCAAAAGTTGTGTCAGAATTTGGTGTCTGGGGTCTTTCCGATCCAAAGGACTGGGAAGGCAATTGGATGAACTTTCCCGTGATGGTTATGGGCAATGTATTCCCACAATCATCCCCTGCAACTGCCATTTCAAAGGTCTGTAACTTTCACAACCTAGATGACTTTGTCTACCAAGCGCAACTCCACCAGTTCCTGGGTTTGAAATACCAGATAGAGAGTATTCGACTCAAACCAGAAATATCAGGCTACGTCATAACTGAATTTTCAGACATCGCTTGGGAAGCCAACGGTTTATTAGACTACAACCGCATGCCGAAGACTTTTTATTCAAAGTTGAGATTCCTAAATGGTGAGATTCTAACGATTGTAAGGAACCATAGATCAGTTCTCCAAAAGGGAGAGATCTACAATGCGGAAATATACGTTGCCAACAATTCCAAAAGAGACCTCTCTGCAAAATTGATCGTAAGGACAGACAGAGAAGTACTCAGGGAAATGAAGATTTTTTCGAAAAAATGGGCTGTTTCGAAGATAACCGATTTGTCCCTGGAATTAAAACAAGACACCCAGAACATATTCTTAGAAATTTTCGAAGATGGAAAACTCATAAGCCGTAACTTCTACCCGGTGATTGTTGTGGAACCATCGCCGTTGCCCGAGGAAATAATATGGGTGAGGGATGAAAAGCTGGATGAAACAGACCTTGTATCGATTTCCCAGAGCCAAAAGCTTTACGGTTTTTTGGATCTTTCAGGAGACTGGATAAGCAACATAACTGTGTTCAATACAAAAAGAAACAAGAATGTTGCTGCCCTCCTGTGGTCGTTAGGAGAAATTGCATCAGAATACATTCTTTTGAAAAAGCAAGATTTAGAATTGTCTTCTGAAAATTCTTTGATAAGCAAAATCATAGGTTGGGGATATGGTATTGGATCTATTTTGTATGTGAAAGAAGATTCAAAGACCAGAAAGATCTATACGACACTGAAAGATTCAGCTTTGTCAAGATTGGTTATATCTTATATAATTCACTGAGAATATATTATATAAAAGGTGATGACCGATGAAAAAATATGTAACGATGAAAGATATAGCTCAACGTGCGGGTGTTTCTGTAAACACTGTTTCTAAAGCGTTGCGTGGTAAAAGGGACATCAGTAAACAGACAAGACAGAAAATCTTCAAAATAGCCAAAGAGATTGGATACATAAAGAATTCAACTGCTTTTGCCTTAAGAAGGAGTGAAACAAAGACCATAGGTGTCATCATAGAAGACAGCTCCAATCCATTTTTCGCGGAAGTTCTGAAAGGAATAGAATCTGCCACCAGAAGATTTGGATACCAATTGCTCCTTATGAATACGGAAACAGACCCAAAATTGCAGTCTCAAGCAATCAAAACCTTATTAGAAAGAAGGGTCGAAGGACTCTTAATCAGCCCTTTTGGTCAAAACACCGAGGATTTTGAAAAACTTTTGAAGATGAACTTTCCCTTTGTTTTGTTGGGAAGACATATGTATAGGCCTGACATTGATGAAATATACAACGACGAGGTCAAGGGTGGATACTTAGCAACAAAACATCTCATTTCAAAGAACAGAAGACGCATACTTTTCATTAATACGGACTTAAACAACTCAGCTTCCAAAATGAGGTACGAGGGATATAAAAAGGCACTGACTGAATCAATGATGGATCTTTCAGAAGACTATCTAATCCCTGTGCCATACGATAAAAATATGGAGGCAGGTTACCAAGGAGTCAAAAGAGCTGTTGAAAAAGGTTTAGATTTTGATTCCATCCTTTGTTATAATGACTTGTTTGCCATCGGCGCCATCAGAGCATTAGATGAAATTGGAAAAAGGGTGCCCGACGAAATACCTGTTATCGGTTACGACGATATCGTGTTCGCATCATATTTTCGTCCCTCCTTGACTACCATTCGAATAAAAAAGTATGAAATGGGTTTTGAGGCCTTCAAGATCCTCTTAGAAAAGATCAAAGGCAAGAGAAAAAATTATAAGCAGCTCGTACTGGACGTTGAACTAATAATTAGACGTAGCGCCTGAGAGATTTACTCGAAAAGACCTGTGTTGGTCAAATCAACCTCGGCAAGATCTATAATTTAATTGATAAGGCACTTATTGCATACCTTTGTACGTGCATAAATGATCATGAAGATCATATTTTCATTCTAACCAGTAAAATGAATACTGGTCATTGTGAAAGTGATGATCATAATTTTCGGAGGGATAAAGGTGAAGGTCATGATCATTCAACCGATTCATGAAATTGGGTTGAAGATGTTAAAAGAAGCAAACCTTGAGATTGTTCATGCTTCAAGTGCCGATCCAGAAATCTTGGTAAGAGAAATAACCCATATCGATGGTGTTATAGTTAGGACATCACCTTTCAATGCCAAAGTCATTCAAAATGCTAAAAAACTGAAGGTGATAGCTCGCCATGGTGTCGGCTTGGATAACGTAGATCTTGAAGAAGCATCAAAAAGAGGTATCTGGGTTGTAAATACACCGAATGCAAACGCTGTTTCTGTAGCAGAGGCGACTATCATGTTCATCCTCGCACTGGCAAAAAAAATCAAACAGATGGACTTTGAGACAAGGAACAACAATTTCAAAGTAAGAGATCTCTTTTCAACTATAGATTTAGAGGGAAAAACCTTAGGAATTATAGGCTTGGGAAGAATTGGTACATTGGTAGCCAAGAAATGCCAGGCGGCTTTTTCGATGAAG
>JBKBIU010000167.1:0-3671 GCA_046294065.1 Pseudothermotoga sp. | reverse complement strand
CAATGACGCCAGATCTCTGTTTTTTCATTTCTCCAATGGCGTACTTCGATAGTAAAAATGGCCCCTTAACGTTTATTTCAACTGTCTTTGTGAAATCTTCTTCTGAAGTCTCTTCTATATTTCCATATGGAACTATTCCAGCATTGTTAACCAATATATCTATCCTTCCAAATACCTCAACAGTTTTCTTCACTATCCTTTCTGCATCCTTTGCAACATCTCCACCAACAAAGACAGCTTCCCCACCTGCTTGTTTTATCATCTGAACTGTTTCCGTTCCCCTTTGTTCGCATATATCATTCACTGCCACTCTGGCACCTCTTTCAGAAAACATGAGAGCAGCTTTGCGCCCTATTCCGGAGCCGGCACCCGTTATCAAAACGACTTTACCTGTAAAGTTCATCTAAACAACCTCCTTTATTTGAACAAAAGATTTGGCAAGAACAAAACAAGCTGTGGGAAAACCATTATCACAATGATCACAGCAACTGTAGCCACAAAGAATGGTAAAGATGCTTTCGTGTATTCCTCCACAGAAGCACCAAGAACTGAACATCCCGCATACATCGAAGCACCCACGGGTGGTGTTTGATTTCCCATAGCTGCCGCAACTATGAAAACCAAGCCAAAGTGTACTGGGTCTAATCCTACCTTTCGTGCGACGGGTAATAAAACAGACGTAAGCATCAAGATCAATGCTGTGGCATCGATGAATAGACCAGCAAATATCAAGAACAAAACTATCATGAGCATCAACAAATATGGATTAGTAGTGATATTCAGCAAAAATCCTGCAAGTTTTTCAGGAGTTTTTTCCCAAACCAATCCGTAACCAAAGATCTGAGACATAGCAATTATGTACATCACACTTCCTACATCACTCAGAGAATCATCGAGTGTTTGCATGAAAAATGATTTGATGTTCATCTCCCTATGTACAAAGAATCCAAGCACAAGACCATAGATAACGGCAAATGAACCCACTTCAGATGGCGTGAATATACCAGTTCTCAAACCCAGTAACAATAGAACAGGAAAGATCACCGCCCAGATGCTACTACCAAGTGCCTTTATTACTTCCGAAGCCGGGCTACGTTTTTCCTTTTCTGGTTTGAGGCCAAGATTTCTCGCACTGATCGCTATCGCAAACATATAGGCAACCATCAAGAGAAGTCCAGGAACAATACCTGCGGCAAAAAGTCTACCTATGGAGACTTGTCCGATCGTACCATATATGATGAAAGCTATTCCAGGCGGTATTATTGGCGTAATCAGGGATGTCCACACATTCGTAGCGACGGCAAAACCTTTGGGATAACCTCTTTTGAGCATTTCTGGTCCAAGCATCCGTGTTTCCATAGCTGCATCTGCGATACTCGAACCGGAAACACCTCCCATCAATGTCGATAAGATAGCTGAAACTTGGCCAAGACCACCTCTTTTGTGACCTATCAAAGACGATGCAAAACTCATCAATCTGCTGGTAACACCTGCATGATTCATGATATTACCAGCCACTATGAAAAGCGGTATTGCGAGTAAGGTGAAATTCAATACCTGCGAGAGACTAACCTGTATAGGTATAGTGATTGGTAGGTAAGGATGTTGCAAGAACCATACAAAACCACTTATTCCTATAGCGAAGGCAACGGGCATACCCATCAACAAGAAAACTGCAAATATTATGAGAACAAGAGTCATCTTATTCTGCCTCCTTCAGTTGGACATCGTTGCGAGGCTTTGTGAACTCTGATACTATCTTTACGACGGTTGTTCTAAGCATGAGAATTGCACCGATTGGCACACTCACATTCACCCATGAATAACTGAAATTCGGTATACCAGCAAATGTTCTGAACCTCGTTGTATAGGTCAGTCGAAACCCCCAGATTATCAAATATACCAAGAAAGCGGAAATTATGAGATAGTTTATGCACCTAATGAATTTCTGGACCTTGGGTGGAAATCTTTTGACCAAAAGATCAACAGACATCATCTTGTTGTTTCTCCAAGCAATATCAACTGCAAAGAAACAAGCCCAACCAAACATAAAGGTACTCAGATCGACAGCCCAATTCATAGGGTGTCTGAAAAATCTTGATATACCTGACATAAAGATCAAAACGACCATTGCAACTATGAGAACCTTCGCGGTTGTTTTTTCAAAAATTAGAAGATATTGGTCAAGTTTCTTCATCTGTATCACCTCTATAAAAAGATAGGTCAAAAGCCCAACTCCAATGGGAGTTGGGCTTAAAATCATAAAATCGTCATTTTCCTTCCAATGCTTTCAGTTCCTGAACAAGCTGGTTTCTTGCATCAACAAGTTTTAGAACTTCATAAGCCTTTTCTCCTGCTTTCATGAATGCATCTATGTCCGGATCTGTAATAACTTGCACACCTTTGCTCACCACTTCTTGTTTGAATTTCTCATTCAATTCTTTCATGATCTTCAAAGAGGTTTCAATGCCAGCTTTGTCGCACTCTTCTATGAGTATCTTCTGGTATTCTGGTGGTAGACTGTTGAACCATTTTGTACTTACAACTTCGAAATTAATCAACAGAATGTGTCCTGTTTCAGAAGCATACTTGAGGACCTCATAGAGTTTTCCACCGTATATGTTTGCGTAGACTAACTCAGCGCCGTCCACTGCCTTGGTTTGGATACCGGTGTAGATCTCTCCAAAGTGCATGGCTACAGGTTGTGCACCAAGTGCACGAACAGATTCCTGCCAAATGGGCGTGCCCGGCGTTCTAATCCTGAGTCCTTTAAGATCTTCCGGCTTTCGAATTGGTTTGTTAGTGAAGAAATGTCTGTATCCCTGAATCCACATGTAAGAAAGTACCTTAAAGCCGTACTTTTCTTCAAGTTCCTTCAACCACTTTTGCATCGTTGGTGTCTGTTTGAGTTTTGTAAGAACGTCCAAAGCTTGCTCGGGTGTTGTTGCACCTAAGTAGTTCACAAAATATGGCGCGTTCATAACAGCAATAGGCGCAACATACATGCCCATTCTGGCGGAATCTGTGTTCTGACCGATGTTTGCACCTGCTCTGATTTGTTCGAGAATGTCTTCTTCAACACCCAACTGTGCACTGTGATAAACCTCGATTTTGACCTCTCCATTTGTTCTTTCTTCTACAGCTTTAGCCCACTTGAGAAACCCTTCGTGGTATGGTTCGGTGGGAGCAAGAACGTGGTTAAACCTCAGAACATACTTTGGAGCTGCTAAAAGTGATGAGGCAACAACGCACAAAACTGCCAAGAATATTACCGCGAATCTACCTTTACCCATAATGAGTTCACCCCCTGTGAAAAAATTATCTGACTGACACGAAAAATATAGGTGTCCAAAAAAAAATTATACACCAAACCAATCGTAAGTCAACAATGAAGGGAATATCTTAACAAAGAAAACGGCATCGACTATTCAGTCGATGCCATATGATCAGAGAATTTTTTAGAAATTTCAACGTTTTTTGCGCAATGATTCTTCTGAACATATGTTCAAGATCTGTGCCCTGATTGAATAACTAACCCTTCCATGTTTAGCAAGTGCTCAAAGAGTGATTGTGAACTCATAATGGGTATAATTCTATCAAAGAAGCCATGAAAGAAAAATACAGGCTGGTCCACAAGTTGAGCATAACTAAATAGATCATAATGAAAATAT
>JBKBIU010000166.1:0-3719 GCA_046294065.1 Pseudothermotoga sp. | reverse complement strand
AAGGCATAAATGAAGTTTAAAACATTATGAACCATATCACCCTTTGCTCCGAGTGCCAGTGCATAGTGATCGACCTTTCCATCACCATCGCTGTCCCAGGTTAATTTCTTACAAACCTCCACAAACTCCTCCATCGTCCAGCCTTCGTTGACTATCTTTTGCCAATCGATACCGGCTTTTTCAAAATCTGGAGTGTAAAGGAGCATCGTCGAACCCATGCCATTTGTTCCATAAACCCATGGCCACACATAGTGCTTCCCATTGATGTAACCAGCCTTCAAACATTGATCGCAAAAATCGTTCCAGTCTTCAGCGGATAGATAATCATCGATAGGCTCAAGCAGACCACTCTTAGCCCAACGGCTGTCCCAGACAGGTCCTTTGAAGAAATCTGGCTGAGTCTTTGTGGCAATTGCAGCTGCAAGTTTTTGAGCATATTCTTGATTCGTTACAAGAACATATTTAACTTCCACATCAGGGTGAAGTTTCATGAATTCCTCAGAAATCCACTTTGGAAACTCCTTACCTGTCAAAGGTTTGTCGGCAGGATAACCTGGAGGTGTTGTCCGTCAAGGATTGATCCATCAAGTGATTGTGATCTTTGCAGGTAAAATCATTGATCCAACCAGAAGCAATGCTACAAAAAGTATTTTCCAGCCTTTTCTCACAGAAATCCCCCCTTTCTATCTATTTGGCAAAAGTTGTAGATCAAACAACTTCTGCCACAGTTCTTGCGCATTGGTGAAAAGAATCGACTGAATGCCTAAATTCGATGCCGCTTCGACATTTTCGTTCGTATCATCGACGAAGACAACTTGCGTTGGGGTTACTTCCTCTTGCTTCAATATGTGAATGTAGAATTGAGGATCTGGTTTCATATAACCTATCAAGTGAGAAGCATAGACTCTATCAAAGAATTTGTAGTCACTCCTCGTTGAATGCACTCTGTAATGAGACTCGATTGTGTTAGTGGCTGCCACAACTCTGTAGGCTTTCTTCAAATGGTTTATTATTTGAACCGTCTGTGTATTCAGAGTGGGATGAAAATACTTTTCCCATAGATCTTCAACGACAACTATGCCAGATATACGAGAAAATTCAGCCCAAAATTTTTCTACTGTGATCGCTCCCGTTTGGATCTCTTTCAAGCCCGATTGATCTGCTATGCTCAGAAACTCAGATCTCGATATGCCGAGGTGTTCACATATCATTGGAACTACAGAAATATTCTCACACACCACACCACCCACATCAAACATGAAAAGTCTCAATACCGCCACTCCTTTCAGGTTTTTACAAAGGTGCTATAACATAGATTTACGTATGTCTATATGTAATATCTTTTGAAGATTTGTATGTCTTCCATCAGATTTTAACCAAAGGATAGAAAAATTTTGGCTTTTGTGGTTTAATCTATTTTGCATCTGTTGAACTGTATAGAAGATACTCATGTCTATTAATGGAAAAGAACGATCTTTTGGAGGTGATTTGATATGCAACCTTGGATGGAAAAATATGTAACAACGAAGGAAGAGAGAAACATGCTAAGGCAAATACTTCAAACAGGTGAAATCAGCGATCTTGAGAGTGCCTTTGGAGATGATTTTGTGAGAGAGTTGATCGAAAACTCTGAGCATCTTGAATCCTATGGAGATTACGAAATACTAAAATTCACCGACGAAGGAAAAGTTAGACTGATAGCCATAGGATACGAAAGAAGACATGGAATCCCATATGTAGTGCAAGAACTTATTTTAGATAAAAGTGAATACAACGAATCGAGTGTGGAAGAGCTCAAAGAGCTTATTGATAGTGATTACATCGAAGAAGATTCAGAAGAAATCGAAAAACTCGTTGATCTTGATGAATACGAAGACAACGACGATTTCGAAGATATAGATGAATACGACGATTACAATTGACCTGAGTCCACGGAGTGCAAATAAATATCTTTCTACTGTGGTAAAATTTAGTTAAAAGATTCAACTTCTTGCCCACTGTTGGAAGGTGGTGAAGTTAGTGGCAAAGGTAATCGTAGTAACTTCGGGGAAGGGTGGGGTTGGTAAGACTACGGTGACGGCAAACCTTGGTTGCACCTTGGCTAAATTTGGTGAAAAGGTTTGTTTAATAGATGCTGATATAGGTCTTAAGAACCTCGATGTTGTATTGGGACTTGAGAATAGAGTTGTGTACACATTACTCGATGTTGTCAACGGAAAGGTTAATGCCCAGGAAGCTTTGGTGAGGCACAAACAAATGAGAAATTTATACTTGCTTGCAGCTTCACAAGTGGCCACAAAAGAAATGGTGTCTCCTGAAGACATGAAAAATATAGTGAAATCATTGCATCCTGTGTTTGATTACATTCTGGTTGACTCCCCTGCCGGTATTGAAAGAGGTTTCAGGAACGCAGTTGCGGCAGCAGAGACTGCATTGATAGTTACAACCCCTGAGTTACCAGCCATCTCTGACGCCGACAGAGTGGTTGGGCTTCTTGAGAATTTTGGATTCAATGATCGTTCCATGAAAGTAATATTAAATAGATTCAAAATCAAAATGGTCAAAGCAGGGGAGATGTTAACCCAACAGGATGTAGAGTCAACCCTGGCTTTGGAAATCATAGGCGTCATCCCCGATTCTGAAGAAGTCATTATAGCAACAAACAAAGGATTACCCGTTGTTCTCAATGGTGATATGTCAGTGTCAAAGGTTTTCGAAAATATCGCAAAACGCCTAAAAGGTGAATCGATTCCGGTGGACGAGGATATATCGCAGATCTCTGAGAAAGGGTTCGTTGCGTTCTTCAGAAATCTCTTTGGCAGAAAAAGGGGATGATGCTTGTGTGGTTTTTTGGACTCTTCAAGCGAAGAAAACGTGAAAAAAGTAGAGAAACTGCTTATAAAAGGCTAGAAACGATCCTGGAACGCAGACGGCCCGTGGCAGTGACTGAAATAGTACCAAAGAATGAATTCGAGGAAAATTCCGAAAAGATAAAGGAAAGAATCGTTGACTGGGTGAGCGACACCTTTAAGGTTGAGAGGGACAGAGTCAGAGTGGAATTTGAAGAACATAACGGTTACATAGTGATAATCACAAATGTTCTATTCGAATGAGGTGATCTTCTGAGAAGTTTCACGGTGAGATCCTCCCGACGCGAGGAATTCATAGATATAACTCATGAAGTACAAAGGATAATCGATGAATTAAATATTAGAGAAGGAATCTGTCTCGTATTCGTTCCGCATACGACCGCAGGTGTTACAGTCAACGAGGGCAGTGATCAATCTGTAAGAGATGATATGTTGAAAAGGCTCGCAGAGTTGGTGCCAGAAAATCTGAAGTACGAACATCTTGAAGGTAATGCTGACGCACACATAAAGACATCTGTGGTAGGATCCTCCCTTTGCATACCAATCCTAGGTGGAAAATTGACCCTGGGAACTTGGCAGAAGATCTTCCTGTGCGAATTTGACGGACCCAGGGTCAGAACAATTTTGATTCAAACTATTGAAGGCTGAGATTATTTTAGATCCTGTAAAAAATAAACCTTGGGCGAAGGTATTCCGTTGAAGTTTGTACCGTACTCAACTGTATAAGCCCCGGCATTTATGAAATAAACTATATCGTCCAAAGTTACGTTATAGGGTAACATGGCATCGTCATAAATTTTATCCACACTGTCGCAGGTTGGACCAGCAAGAACAAATGGTATTTTCTGG
>JBKBIU010000165.1:0-3724 GCA_046294065.1 Pseudothermotoga sp. | reverse complement strand
TTTACGATGGGTACATCGAATCTCACTGGTGCTACAAAATCAGTGATCTTTTTTCCTTCCTGTTCTGCCACAACGCAAACAGGTCGTAGAACCCTACTGTGCCTCAATAATCCATAGGTCGTTTTTGCGAGAGATGTTCCAAGTTGTCCCCATGATAGAATTGCAGCAGGAGTACCACTTTCGAAAAGTTGGCTTATCTGCAAGTTTCCACCTCCTTTTTACGGAAATGATAACATTCAGTCCTGTGATATTGTGTTTTCAAAGTTCTGACGATAATACTAAAGGAGGATTTCAATGGACGGTGTTGTAATCGATATTTTTGGGAAATGGGTGAAGATAAGGACCCAGAATGGGGAAACTGTTGTGAAAATGAACAAAAAGCTACCAGAGATAGGTGAATTGGTCAGAATAACTGATCATCCTGTCAATCTGAAAGTTTATGCCGCCGAGAAGATTTTTGAAGCACCAGAGGTATTACCGCCTCTGCAAAAACTTCAACCACTGCTGAGAAATATAGACAAGCCAAGAAATGATGCAGATATACCTTTTCTTGTAAAGCTCGTCGAAAGGGTTGAAAATCGCATAGGGGAACTCAGAAGCGATTTTTTCGAACAAATAGGGTTATATTACAAAAAGGGCGAGATCAATGAGAGTCTCAAGACCTTTGGCTTATGGCTCATGACGGTTTCACACCCTTACACCTTTAGAAGCTTAACCGATTTTGAAAAACCACTTCACATATTCGTGGACAGGACCTGGAAAAGATTCAGGATAGATTTTGTGAGAAATTCCAGAACTATGAATATAGAAGGTTTAATCATTAACGATCAAATATCTCTTACTGTAACAGGTTTTAAAATGGATCAACAACAGGTCGAACAGTTGAGAAGCTCCTTGGGCGCATACTTTAAGAGTGTCCTGATCAACACTGGAGGGCTAAGAGATGGATTATACGCATAGGTTGGCTGTTGCACTTGGGTATGATCCCGAGAAATTCAATGCACCTTTTGTAATAGCAAAAGGTAAAGGAGAGCTCGCTGAAAAGATTATCGACGAGGCTGAGAAATCGGGGGTTCCAATAGTTTCATCTCCAGAACTTGTGAGGAAATTATACAGACTTCAAATACTAGAGGAAATACCTGACGATCTGTATATCGCCGTCGCTCAGATACTTGTTTTTGTACAAAATTTATGAACTTTTTTCTCTGATCTTTTCAAGTGTTTCTTTCAAAGCCGCAAGTTCTTGCGCTGCCCTGTTCAATATTCTGTCCTTTCTCTGAATCTCCTCCTTGAGTTTATCGACGATTTGTGAAATCTTTTTGTCTTTTACTTTCACTTTGTCGGCCGAACCAGATGCAATTTTTTCAAGGGATTCTCTAATCGAAAGTACCTTTGATCTATAATGATCTTGAAGAAAGACCAGTAGAATTGTAAAACCTATACAAATGGATAAGAAAAATGGTAACAGAAACCTCCACCAAATATCTTCTGTGTAAATGCAAGTAGTTACCGAAAAACCATAAACAGGATTGACTGTGTTGAAGGCGAAGACAGTTCGCCCTTTATATTTTGCTTGGAAGATCTTGCCGATCCTTTGAACTGCTATGATACCCGAAATCAGTCCGCCAATGGCTGCAAGTTCCGAAGTTGCCACGATCTTGCCTGTTGTATCCGTAACAAAATAGATCGACGGGGCTGATAGATCGGTGAATGAAACTAAGGCAGTCTGCACACCTTGTTCTTTTCGAAGGGAAACAACAACTTTTCTCAGGTTTTCATCATACAGGAAGACGCCACCAACTTTTTTTGCCAATTCAACGTAATCGGTTGGTACTTGAGTTGGCGTAGCGAAAGAATCCTCTATCTTTTTCAAAATCTGCAACTCTAAGGCTTTCGCGCTCATTTGAACGAAAAGCCTATTGTTTCTTTCAACGGTCTGGGTAAGTTGATCTTTAACCAACAGTGCCGGTATTATCATAGAGCAAATTAATACCAGAAAAACCAGTAATACTCTGATCAATTTTCCAGCCATTTCCCCATCATCACCAAATCTATGTATTCACCATCAACAAAAACCGCTTTCTTCTTAATACCTTCCACTTCAAAACCGAACTTTTTATAGAGTCCCATGGCCCTGTCATTGTTAGACATGACATCCAGTTGAATTTTCTTGAATCCCTTTTGTTTAGCCAGTTTCAGACATTCTTCCATCAAGGCGCTCCCGACACCTTTAGCCCAGAATTGTTTTCGCACAGTTATACCCAGCTCGCCTTTATGCATTACCCTTCTCTTGTTCGAGCCAGAAAGAGTTATCACTCCAATGATTTGGTTTTTATATTCTGCCACTAGGAATATTTTTCTCGGATCGCTCAGATAGAGCGTTATAATTCTCCTTTGGTCTACTATGTCTTCAACTTCATCTGGACACGTCAAAAGAAACTTTGACTCATTTGCAGCTTCTTTTTTGAACAATACCAACTGCGCTGCATCGGATAGGTTTACCTGCCTTATGGAAACACCTTCCATGCTATCAAATCCTTTCGAAAAACTTGTCAAGATCCCTCAAGTCTATAGAATATATTACTGGGCGACCATGGGGACAGGTGTTAATTTTTTTATCAAGGACCTGTCGTACAAGAAAGAGAGCTTGTTCACCGTCCAATTTATCTTTGGTTCTAAATGCGCTCTTACAGGCTATATCCGCTACAATTTTCTTCGTGACTTCTTCGAAGCTTTGCAAATCTATCAACTTCATCTCGTCAATACTTTGTATTAGAAAATCTTTTATATCACTTTGATCCAACCATTTTGGGATCCTCTTTACAGCTATTTTCCCTGGTTGTATTTGATAGTCGAATCCTATTCTTTTTAGAAGATCTGTCCTTTCAAGCAGATCTAGCTCACTTTTTCTAAGTGGTATTTCCATGTCTATGAGCAGATCAGTTACTGGCATGTGATCGATGGATGATATCATTTCATCATAGATGAGTCTTTCATGTGCCGCATGAAAATCTATGATAAGCAGATTTTCCAAAGTCTCAACGAGTATATATCTTCCTCTCACAATACCGATTAAGTTAAATTCCTGTGGCTTGAGAAAATAGTTATTGTTCATTCTCTTAAATTCCATGGGTTGTACCTTCAGATCACTTTCGTAAGTGCTAAAAGATTCTGATACTCTATGACTGGATCTTTCATCAGAAAGGTTTTCAATGATGGGGATTTTGTGGAGGACAACCTTGTGAAAGACTCTCTTAATCGTGTCACGGACTAGCTTGAAGATTTTTTCTTCATCGGAGAATTTTACTTCCAGTTTCTGAGGATGAATGTTTACATCGACATCCCTTGATGAGATAGTCAAGTTCAAAACAACTAATGGGTGGGCCCCCTTTGAGAGAAAATCACTGTATGCTGCGTAAATGGCACTTTGTACAATTGAATTTATTACATATCTACCGTTCACATAGATAAAGATTGACCTCTTGCTTCTGAAAAATGGAGGTTTTGTCACACAACCTGTTATTCTCAGCCCCTGTTGCTCCGTATCTAAAGTAGCCAAAGAATCGTGTGAGACATCTCTGAAAAGAGCGATAACGCGCTCAGTCAAGTTAGAAGGGGCAAAATTGTATATAACTTGCTGATCTTTCAGCAAAATAAAGGCTATTTGTGGATGAGAAAGACAAAATCTTTCAAAGGTTTCCACGGCCATTCGTCCTTCGATAGC
>JBKBIU010000164.1:0-3727 GCA_046294065.1 Pseudothermotoga sp. | reverse complement strand
TTTATTTTCTCTCGTTTTCACCGTGTTGTTACAATACACTTTATCCTTCTCTGCTGGTACAATAACGAAAACGGAGGCGATGAAAGTGGAAGAAAAATGTGAAGAAATTGTTTCCAAAATGACAATTGAGGAAAAGGCGTCTTTCCTTGTGGGTGTAGGCATGCCTGGTATTTTTGACAACCCTCCTTCAAAAGTTGATGGGGTAGCGGGCGAAACACATTCAATCGATCGTTTGAAGATTCCTTCTGTAAGACTTGCCGACGGCCCTGCTGGATTGAGGATCAAACCAAAAAGAGAAGAGACAGGAGAAACTTACTATGCAACTGCCTTTCCAATTGCCAGCATGCTGGCTTCAACTTGGAACAAAGAAATTGTAGAGAGAGTTGGAATGGCAATGGGAAATGAAACAAAAGAATACGGTGTTGACATCCTTCTTGCACCAGCGTTGAACATACATCGGAACCCGCTCTGTGGTAGAAACTTTGAATATTACTCGGAAGATCCTATTCTAAGTGGCGAAATGGCAGCCGCTTTCGTCAAAGGTGTTCAATCGCAAGGTGTTGGTGCCTGTGTCAAACACTTTGTGGCGAATGAACAGGAAACAGGCAGAATGCAGATTGACACGATTGTCTCGCAAAGGGCATTGAGAGAAATATATCTGAAAGCCTTCGAAATAGTTGTGAAAAAGGCAAGCCCATGGTCTGTAATGAGTGCCTACAACAAACTCAACGGAACTTACTGTTCTCAAAACTATTGGCTTCTAACCGAAGTCTTGAGAAAGGACTGGGGATTCGAAGGTTTTGTCATGACAGACTGGTACGCTGGCGATAACCCCATAGAACAGATCAAAGCTGGGAACGATATGATAATGCCCGGCAAAGCCTATCAGGCAATCCCATTTGGTAGAAAGGACGAAGTTGAAGAAATTCTCAAAGCAGTGCGATCAGGAGAGCTCAAAGAACAACTCATTGATCAAGCTGTGAGAAACATACTCAGAGTGTTGATAAAGACACCTTCATTCGAAAATTACTCTTACTCCAACAAGCCAAATCTTACTGAAAATGCCAAGATATCCTATGAAGCAGGTTGTGAGGGTGCGGTCCTTTTGAAAAATGATATGGTCCTGCCAATATCTTTAGATACAAAGCTGGCTGTTTTTGGAACAGGTCAGCTGGAGACTGTCAAGGGTGGGACCGGCAGTGGTGATACGAATCCAAGGTATGTGATCAACATAATCGATGGTTTGAAGGAAACTGGTTTGAAAGTTGATGAAAAACTTCGGGTCATTTATGAAAATTACATTGAAAAGATGAGACAAACCGAGGAATACAAAATTCAACAGCTGCCTTGGGGTTGGCCCTTGATACCTCTTTTGCCCCAGGACTTTTTGAGTGATGAAGATATTGAAAAATTTGCTTCTTCAAATGACATGGCTTTGTTGGTTATAAGTCGCACTTCGGGTGAGGGTTACGACAGAAAACCTGAAAAGGGTGATTTCTACCTATCAGATGATGAAACTAATTTGATCAATAGGGTATCTTCAAGATTTCGCTCTCAAGGAAAGAAAGTCATAGTTGTTCTTAACATAGGTGGAGTCATGGAAATAGCCAGTTGGAGGGACAAAATCGATGCAATTGTTTTGCTCTGGCAAGCAGGTCAGGAGACAGGGAAGATCTTGGGTGACCTTTTGGTGGGTAAAGTTAACCCAAGCGGTAAATTACCCACAACATTTCCAAAAGACTACAGCCATATCCCTTCAAAGAACTTCCCAGGAGAACCTGTGGACGATCCTTTGATCGTGAGCTATGACGAGGATATATACGTAGGTTACAGATATTACGATACCTTCCGAGTTGAGCCAGCCTACGAATTTGGATACGGTTTGTCATACACGACCTTCAGATACGATAATCTCAATGTTTCACCTTTGAACAATTCAATAAAGATTTCCTTTGAAATCAAGAACGTTGGCAGCTTTGCTGGCAGAGAGGCGGCACAAGTCTACATTAAAGCTCCGTTAGGAAAAATCGGCAAACCTTTGCAAGAGCTTAAGGCATTCCACAAAACGAAGCTTTTGAAGCCCGGGGAGGTCGAAAAAATTGAATTAAGTATAGATTTGAATGATCTTCGAAGTTTTTCTGGCTCAGATTGGATTTTTGAGAAAGGAGAGTATGAACTCAGAGTCGGTAGCTCTTCCAGAGATATAAGGTTAAGATCAAAGATTCTTTTAAACTGAAAGTGTCGTTAGGATATTCAAATGAGGTTTTTCAAAAAAGTTAACCGACAACCTAAAAATAGCCAACTCTCCAGATTTTTTGACAGCTTTATTGGCAAAATGTCTTTTGTGAAAGAAATGGGGAAACAACCAAGTGACAACCTACTCTGGCTTCATCTTGAAGAAAAGGAAAGCCACAAAAGATGTCCATTGATTTCAACAACTCAAGAGGTTTATCGAGTATTCTTAACTTTCGTTGAACCCCAAAAAAGGCAAATTGAGTAACAATGAGATGTTCTTGATCGCTGTGCAATTGTAGGGATTCCAATAAAGGTAGGGTCGAAGACGTTCACGAAAGAAATTTCTTACAAAAGATCCCAGGACAAACAAAACCAAGTCAATCTATAGTTTGTTCATGAATGATCGTTGCGATTCTTTTTGTACATTAAAATTAAGATTCTGATATAATTGTTATGCCAGAGTGTTACGAGGAGGTGATTTTGTGAGGAAGTTTGTGGTAGTGTTTTTTGTCGCCATGGCGGTTTTCATCTTTGCTCAACAAAAACTTGTTGTTTGGACTTCGGAAAAGCAAGTCAGCATTCTTCAAGCTCTTGGTCAAGAGTTTAAAGCGAAGTATGGTGTCGAAGTTGAGGTCCAGTACGTACCTTTCGGTGATATTAAACCAAAGTTCTTAACAGCTGCTCCTCAAGGACAAGGCGCTGATATCATTGTTGGTGCCCATGACTGGGTAGGTGAACTTGTTGCAAACGGTCTTCTCGAACCGATTCAACCCTTTGCAGAAATCGGCCAGTTTTTTGAGTCAGGACTGGAAGCATTTTCCTATGGTGGAAAACTCTATGGTTTGCCCTATGCCCTTGAGGCAATCGCTCTCATTTATAACAAAGATTATGTTCCACAGCCTCCTAAGACAATAGAAGAACTAATTACGATGGCAAAGAATATCGAAAAAGAATTCGGCACGGAGGCTAGAGGGCTGATCTTCCCAGCGACGACTTTCTACTTTGTGGTACCATTTATCTTCGGTCATGGGGGATACGTCTTTAAGAGTACACCGGCTGGTTTGGATGTTAAGGACATCGGCCTTGCCAACGAAGGTGCTATAAAGGGCTTGTCGTTGCTGAAAAGATTCGTCGACGAAGGAATCATAACACCTGGTGACAACTACGAAATAATGGATTCAATGTTCAGGGACGGTAGAGCTGCGATGATCATTAATGGTCCTTGGGCAATCAAAGCCTATGCTGATGCCGGGATAGATTATGGTGTTGCACTCATTCCCGACGTGGCGCCCAATCTTGTGGCTAGACCATTCGTGGGAGTTCAGGGATTCATGATCAATACCAAGTCAGCAAATCTTTTGCTCGCAAAAGAGTTCCTTATCAATTACATCGCTAAGAGAGATACGATGTATCGTATTTACCTTGCTGACCCAAGGTTGCCAGCCAGAAAGGATGTCTTGGAACTTGTAAAGGACAATCCAGATGTTGTTGC
>JBKBIU010000163.1:0-3734 GCA_046294065.1 Pseudothermotoga sp. | reverse complement strand
CATGGAAATGGAATAAATCACTCTCTTCTTGGCAATTGAAAGGTTTTTGGAAAAACATCATCATATATGGAAACTCTTGATCGAAGAGCTTATCATACTTTAAGGTAACAACTTTTAGTATCCTTGCAAAATCGGTCCGTTCTTGGTGAGAGAGTTCATAAATTGCGCTGACGTGGCGTTTGGGATAGATATGGATTTCGAAGGGAAATCTTGCGTAAAAGGGCACGAGTGCCACAAAAGATTCTGTTTCATGAATGATTCTTTGTCTTTTCTCAAGTTCATTATCGACAATTTGGCATATGGCACAGTTTTTCTTCTCTTTGTACCATTTCTTGATTGCCTCTACTTTGACTTGAATTCTTTTTGGTAAAAAGGGAAATGCATATATCTGGCCGTGAGGATGTGGAAGGCTTGCGCCGACCTCTTTACCTCTGTTTTCGAAGATGAAGACATATTTAACAAAATCATGTTTCGAAAGTTCAACGGTTCGATCTATCCACATCTGTATTAGTTTTTCTATTTGCTTTAACGGCATTCCCGGCAAAGCTGTGTTGTGATCCTTTGTGTAAACTACCACCTCGCAAACGCCAAAGGATCTATCCTTCTTATAAAAATCATCTTGAGTGATCTGTGGTGGATCCTTTTTCAGCGCGGGGAATCTATTTTCGAAGGTTACAAGATCGTAATCTTCAGGAAGTTCAAGGCCACCAACACAGATAGGGCAACTCTGTTGAGATGGTTGCACAGGTCTCTTTTGTGTCTCTGCAGAGACTATGACCCATTCATCGGTCAAGGGATTGTACCTGAGTTCAAGCAAATTCCTCACCCTTCACTGTAAAAATAAAAGGACCTTCCGTCTGTACGAACCTTTATCTCTTTTTTCAAATAAGGAATTGATCTATTTTCTGTCTGGAATACCTGGTCTGTAAAAAACAGTCGTCTTAAAATATTGTTCTCATCGAGATAAGAAATTATACACTCTTGATCAGAGATTTTTTCTACTTTGTAAGATTTCGCATACTCTATTTTCCCAAAAGATCGATCACAGATGATACCAAAATTGAGAATATTGCACAAAGCTAGCATTTTTTCATCGACCTGGTTCAAATCAATATAGAGTCGAACAAATTTTTGCAACACAGCTAACCTCATTAGTTCTGTCATCTTGTAAGATTTTTCTAAGATCAGACCATCAACCAGGCCCACGCCTGTCAATGGAGAAATACCTTTTGCAATAAGAGTTGAACCTTCCAAGATACTTCTTGCTAAAAGTACATCTTCTCTCCTGTCATGCGTGAAAGTAATCTGAAAGAATTCGAACCCTTTCTTCTGGAGTTCTCTCAGTTCCCTTTCATCGAACTTTGTGGTAATTCCAGGTATGAACTGACTGGTCTTGGATATCTTCACAAACTCATTTAAGTTCTCTTGATGAGTGAGAAGCAGTACTTCAAAATTTGACTCTTTTGCCTTTCTTATGGATTCTTCCACCTTGCTATGATCAATCATAAAAACAGAATATGGTTTGGGAACAGAGATCACATTATTTTGATGAGCCACAAGTTTGGCATATTCTTCTAGAAGAAATCTCTTGTCATAACCTTGTAAAATTACAAGAGGATCAAGACCTTTAAAGTCATCATAATTTTTCGAAAGATCGATCAATCCTGTGTACGAATCCTTCTGTTTGTGTATAGTTATTTTTCCGTTCCTATGACTCAGAAAACCTATTAATAAACCCTCTTTCACTACACATGAGTCTGCGAAGATCTCAGCATTACACAGTTCTACATTGAAAATCTCTATGGTACCAGAGCCACGAATCTTTGCTTGAACAAGTTTACCAAATTCTAAATCAGAGATAGACAAAAAAAGTTCATAAGAATCTCTCTTTTGAAAGATCGCACCATTTTGAAAATTCATACCATAAACTAGCACAAACTATCGCCTCTTCAACTAGAAGATACTCTTTGAAGTTATCAAAAATCTTTACTTCATGTTTCAATCAAAACTCAGAAAACTTCAAATTCTGCTGATAAACTGATTTCTCCACGATCAGAAAGCGTGCAGATCACATCGTAACTGCCAGGTTCAAGAGGTTCATGGATCTCAACTATTACTGCAGGATAGGTTATGACCTGTATGACAGGTGTTGAAGCTGAAGGGGATTCAACATGAGCCTTTATCTCAATAGTTTTATTAATTATATCGACAGAATCCACAACCACTTCATAGCCGCCTGTGTTCCTTCTGCCAGCAGAAATCATGATCAGAATCTTTTCGCCAACCTTGAAACTATTGGCCGTGACTCTCTGGCTGTTCATAATGCACAGAGAAACTGTATCTTCTCCTTGCGCCGATTTGGTTTTGTATGATAAGCCCGAAAGTTTTATTTCATACCCCTGCACTGTGATCTTTAAAACATCCTTTGGCAAGATGAAAAGATGCTGAACCATATATGTATACATTCCACTTTGCTTCGCTGGTAGATCTATTTGTGTCTCGAAACTTTCTGCAACGATACCAACCCTGAAAGATCTTTTTTCACTGATCTGTACTGGCGTAAACAACCAACCCTTGAGGATCAAAATAACTTGATCTGATTTTGACAGAATGAGATATTGGAAGTTGGCAGACTTAGAACCAATTGATTGATAAAGTTCCCCTGGAAAGGCAAACTCTACTGGTGTGTAATATATCATTCCCGCCATACAGACTGCTCCAAACAAAAGAAATGCAAAAATAAGAATTCGCATCTTTTCCGCCTCACAGTTCGATCGTTTCACCGGGGTTCATAACGTGACACTGTATTTGCAATTTCTCAACTTCTTGTTTGAACTTCTCTGGATTCGCCTTTATTATCTCCCAAGTATTGAAGTGTATGGGCACAACAACCTTTGGTTGAATCATTTTGACTGCTTCGACAGCATCCCAAAGATCCATCACGAAATTACCGCCTATTGGTAGAAAAGCAATGTCTATCTTTTCCTTTTGAAGCAACTCCATATCCTTTGTCAAACCCGTGTCGCCTGCATGGTAGATCTTCTTACCTTCTGCTTCGATCAAAAAACCACATGGGTTTCCTGCATATACAGGTAGTTCCTTTTCGATCAAGCTAGAACCATGTAACGCAGGAGTCAATTTGACGCTTCCAAATTCAAAAACATACTTTCCACCTATATGCATTGGATGAGTGGCAACACCATGCCTTGCCACATAACTGCACAATTCAAAATTGGCTATCACTGTGGCTCCATCAGCCTTCGCTATCTTCACTGTATCACCAAGATGATCAGAATGACCATGTGTAACCAATATGTAGTGAATTCTCGGTAGGTCCTGCAACTTCACGGGACAACAAGGATTATCCGTTATGAATGGATCGATTATCAAGTTCTTCTCTTTGAGTTGAATCAACACAACTGCATGACCAAGATAACGAATTTTCATCTTGACACACCTCCACATAGTTATTCTAACTCACAATTCATTTCTGTGTACAAACTATCATTTTTCAATTTCCTACCGCCAACATCGTAAGAATTCTAATCAAATCTTTGTTACTTTGGCCATAGCATCTCCAATTTGAGTAATCTACAATGTAATTTTATCTAACTCAATCTGTGTCATTGTTGTGTATACCAAATCCTTGCCACAGGAAGGTGGTAAAGATGACAAAAAGAATGATACAGCTAATACAGACAATTTTTTAAAAGGTCTCAAATGATTCGTTGACA
>JBKBIU010000162.1:0-3749 GCA_046294065.1 Pseudothermotoga sp. | reverse complement strand
ATTAAGATGTACAAGTGAATATTTCCCTCCCACGGGGAAATGCCCTTGTATAATTCCGAGGATAGGGCTCGGAAGTCTCTACCGGACAGCCGTAAACTGTCCTGGCTACAAGGGCTAATATTATTTATCGGTAGAGACTTTCGCTACCGATTTTTTATTTTTGGAGGTGTTAGTGTGAAGGTTGCCATCGTTGTGGGAAGTGACAGTGATCTAAAACATGCCAACGAAGCCTCTGAGATTCTAAAATCTTTTGACCTACCACATGAAATTTTTATTCTCTCTGCACATCGAGCACCCCTCGAGACTGTGGAGTTTGCAAAAAACGCAGAGAAGGAAGGTTACTCATCGATCATAGCCATGGCTGGGAAAGCTGCCCATTTACCTGGAGTCATAGCGTCGATGACAACATTGCCTGTGATTGGCGTACCACTTTCTGTTTCTTTAAGCGGACTTGATTCACTCTTGTCGATCTGTCAGATGCCCACAGGTATACCTGTCGCAACAATGGCTATTGATGGTGCAAAGAATGCTGCACTGTATGCTGTTCAGATCTTAGCTCTGAACGATCAGAGACTCAAAGAAAAACTGAAACAGTACAGAGACAGTCTCAGAAAAGCTGTTTTGGACAAGAATGAAAAATCACAGAAAGGGTGAAAGGATGGAAAAAAGACAGATGATCTATGAGGGAAAAGCAAAAAGGGTTTACCAAACTCAAGATCCTGACTATCTGATAATCGAGTACAAAGACGATGCGACAGCTTTTGATGGTAAAAAAAGAGGAACAATAAAGGATAAGGGGCTTTTGAACAACAAGATATCGGCGATCTTTTTCGAACTGCTTGAAAGAAATGGTGTACAAACCCATTTCGTTAAAGTTTTAAATGACAGAGAGATGCTTGTCAAAGCAGTCAATATAATACCAATAGAAGTGATAGTCAGAAACATTGTTGCTGGGAGTCTTTCAAAGAGATTGGGTTTGGTTGAAGGAACGCCACTCAACACAACTGTTCTTGAATTTTGCTATAAGAGTGATGAATTAGGTGATCCCATGATAAACCAATATCACGCACTTGCGATGAATCTTGCCAGCAAGAATCAGATCGAAGAGATCGAACAGACTGCTTTAAGGGTGAATGAAATCCTCAAAGAATTTTTAATGACCAGGAACATCGTCTTGGTGGATTTCAAACTTGAGTTTGGCACACACAAGGAAAAGATTTTGCTCGCCGATGAGATCTCACCAGATACTTGCAGATTCTGGGATAGTTCAACAAAAGAAAAATTAGATAAAGACAGGTTCAGAAGAGACCTTGGAAATGTAGAACAAGCTTACTGGGAAATATACAAAAGAGTAAGTAGTTAGGAGTGGTGGTGTGCACAAGGCGAAGATCGAGATAACATTCAAAGACGGTGTGCTCGATCCTCAAGGTAATGCTGTTAAACAAGCACTACATCATTTAGGGTTTGAGAAGATTACAGAGGTAAGAATCGGTAAACTAATTGAACTTTTCTTCGATTCGAATGACAAAGAAGTAATTCAATCTCAAATAAATGAAATGTGCGAAAAGCTCCTTGCAAATCCCGTTATTGAAAAATATTCAATTTTGTCTTTGGAGGAAATGAAATGAAATCGGCTGTGATTGTCTTCCCTGGCTCAAACTGTGATGCAGATGCTTATCATGTTTTAAAAAATGTTGTGGGTTTTGAATGTCACTATGTTTTTCATAAAGAGCAGTTCAGACCAAATGAATTTGATTTCATAGTGTTGCCTGGCGGTTTTTCCTATGGAGATTATTTGAGAGCTGGTGCAATTGCAAGATTTTCACCTGTCATGAAGAGTGTAATCGAAGCAGCAAAAAGTGGTGTGCTCGTCCTTGGTATATGCAACGGTTTTCAGATACTAACCGAAGCAGGGCTCCTTGAGGGTGCACTCATGAAAAACAAAGATCTAAAGTTTCACTGCCACGATGTTTATCTCCGTATTGAGAACAACGAAACACCCTTCACACTCATGTACGAACCCAACGAAGTAGTCAGGATGAGTATCGCGCACGGTGAAGGGAATTATTTCATCGACGACCTTGAGAAAATAAGGTCCCGTATAGTCTTTAGATACTGTGATAAGAACGGAGTGGTCAACGAAGATTCTAACCCAAATGGTTCTTTAGAGAATATAGCTGGTGTGATCAACAGAGAAAAAAATGTGCTTGGACTGATGCCTCATCCCGAAAGATGTTCTGAAAAGATCCTTGGTTCAATAGACGGAAAAAAGATCTTCGAGTCAGTTGCCACATATTTGGAACGGAGGAAATCTCATGCACTCATATAAAGAATTCGGACTGAGTGAAAGAGAATACAAAAGGATCATTGAAATATTGCACAGAGAACCAAACCAAGTGGAACTTGGAATGTTTTCTGTTATGTGGTCTGAACACTGCAGTTATAAGCACACAAGACCGCTGCTGAAAAAATTCCCAACAACTGGGGAGAGAGTGATTCAGGGGCCTGGTGAAAACGCAGGTGTCGTGGACATAGGCGAAGGCCTTGCCGTTGTCTTTAAAATGGAAAGTCACAACCATCCTTCGGCAGTAGAACCATTCCAAGGCGCTGCAACAGGTATCGGTGGAATTGTCAGAGACATCTTTGCGATGAACGCAAGACCTGTTGCCTTACTTGACTCCTTGAGATTTGGAAACCTGAAAAATCCAAGGACCAAGTACCTATTTTCAGGTGTTGTATCTGGGATATCACATTATGGGAACTGCATAGGTGTTCCGACGGTGGCAGGTGAAGTTTATTTCAACGATTGCTACGATGACAATCCTTTAGTGAACGTAATGTGTGTTGGCATCGCTAAGAAAGAAGAAATAAAGTTTTCAAAAGCGGCAGAATCTGGTAGTTCTGTGATCCTTGTTGGTAGTTCCACAGGAAGAGATGGAATACACGGTGCAAGTTTTGCTTCAGAAAACCTCACAGAACTGTCAGAGAAGAAAAGACCTTCTGTGCAAATAGGAGATCCCTTCATGGAAAAACTTCTCATAGAGGCGTGTCTTGAAGCTGGAAAACTCGACTGTGTATTAGCTATTCAAGACCTTGGAGCGGCGGGGTTGACTTCTGCTTGTTCAGAGGTTGCCTCAAAAGGAAACAAGGGAATAGAAGTAGACCTTTCTCTTGTCCCTCAGAGGGAACCAGAGATGACCCCATACGAGATAGTACTTTCAGAATCTCAAGAAAGAATGCTCCTCATCGTCAAACCAGGCTGTGAGGAAAGGATCCAAAAGATCTTTGAAAAATGGGATCTAAATGCCTCCCGAATTGGGGTCATAACCGATGATGGTCTTTTCACTGTAAAGATGAAAGGTCAGATAGTTGCTCAAATCCCAGCCAAAGCATTAACCGATCAAGTCCCGATCGTTCAATTAAACCCCCAAGAATGGAACAATCCAAACAGCCTTAGCTTTGAACAACCAAAAGATCTACAAGAGGTCTTTTTCAGGTTACTTTCCAGTGAAAACATCTGTGGCAAGAGATACGTATACGAGAGGTACGATCACAGAGTCGGTACGAATACAGTTGGTTTACCCGGTGCAGATGCATCGATCTTGAGAATAAAGGGCACCAAGAAAGCAATAGCAATTACAACAGATTGCAACAGCTTTTATTGTTTCCTTGATCCCTACGAAGGCGCAAAGAATGCCGTTTGTGAAGCGGCAAGAAATTTAGTTGTCACAGGTGCAGAACCAATTGGG
>JBKBIU010000161.1:0-3754 GCA_046294065.1 Pseudothermotoga sp. | reverse complement strand
TGGATTGAACGAAAGTTCATTGTGCAAAGAACCTGCCCCGTCTGCGGTGGAAAAAAACTCAAACCAGAGGCTCTCGCAGTCACAATAAAAGGTCTGAACATAATCGATTTCACCCAGTTGACGATAGAGAAAGCCTATGAGTTCATATTGGATCTTCAGGCATCCTTCACAGATAGAGAACAAAAGATTGTTGGTGAATTGGTGGAGGAGATAAAAAAGCGCTTCAAATTCATGTTAGATGTAGGATTAGGTTATCTGACGCTTTCAAGAACTGTAAACACCCTCTCAGGTGGTGAGGCTCAGAGAATCAGGCTTGCAACACAAATAGGTTCTGGTCTCACGGGAGTGACCTACGTACTCGATGAACCAACCATCGGTTTGCACCAAAGAGACAATATCCGATTGATAAACACCCTAAAGAAACTGAGAGATTTGGGTAATACTGTGGTTGTGGTTGAGCACGATGAAGAGGTCATCAGGAATGCTGATTACGTAGTGGATTTGGGACCACTGGGCGGTGAAAACGGTGGGAAGGTCGTTTACTCAGGTCCCGTTGACAGATTGATGAAAGATCCCGACGGTTCTCTAACGGGACAGTATCTGGCCGGCTTGAAGAGAATAGATTATCCAAGAGTACGGCGAAGCGGGAACGGTAAGAAATTAATCATTGTTGGTGCAAAACACAACAATCTGAAGAACTTGACGGTTCAAATTCCCCTGGGCACATTTGTGTGTGTGACGGGAGTCTCTGGCTCAGGAAAATCGTCGTTGATAATTGACACACTCTACCCGGCCTTGATGAATGAAGTCTACAAGACAAGGTTACCCGTCGGAACCCATGAAAAGATTGAAGGCATAGAGAATGTTGACAAGGTGATTGCCATAGACCAATCACCCATAGGGCGAACACCGAGAAGTAATCCGGCTACTTATACCAAGGTTTTCGATGACATAAGAGAACTTTTCGCTATGACTGCTGAAGCAAAAGCGAGGGGCTATGACAAAAGTAGGTTCAGTTTCAATCTCAAGGGAGGAAGGTGTGAAGCTTGTCAAGGTCATGGATTTGTTAGGATTGAGATGCTCTTTCTGCCAGATGTGTACGTTGAATGCGAAGTCTGTAAGGGTAGACGATATAATGAAGAAACATTGCAGGTGAGATATAAGGGCAAGAATATACACGAAGTTCTCGAGATGTCTGTCGATGAGGCGTTAGAATTCTTCAAGAATGTACCCCATATTTTCCGTACTCTCAACTTACTTTCAGAAGTGGGACTCGGTTATATAAAACTCGGTCAACCAGCGACAACACTTTCTGGAGGAGAATCTCAAAGGGTGAAACTTGCTTCAGAACTGAAAAAGGTTGCCACGGGCAAAACAGTTTACATTCTTGATGAGCCAACGGTAGGACTACATTTTGAAGATGTTAAAAAATTGATTGCTGTCCTCCACAGGTTAGTCGACAAAGGTAATACTGTTGTTGTTATTGAGCACAACTTAGATGTCATCAAGAATGCTGACTATATCATTGATCTTGGACCAGAAGGTGGAGATGAAGGTGGCTATATAGTTGCCTGTGGAACTCCTGAAGAAGTAGCGAGGGTTCATTCCTCATACACTGGGAGATTCCTCGCTGATATTTTGAGAAAATGGTGAGGTGATCTTGTGAGAAGATTATTTACATTCTTCTTCACACTCGGTTGTTTAGTGCTCTTTTCTTATGATTTCTATTTTGCCAACATTCATGCACACACAAGTTTCTCAGACGGTCAAGGTACCCCAGCACAAGCTTACGATTATGCAAAACAGTATGTAGATGTTCAAGCCATAACAGACCATGCTTACTACTTTAGACAAACATTTGAAGGGAACGACAAACTACTTTTGACCAAGTCGATAGCCCAAGAAAAGACACAAAACGGTAGGTTTGTAGCCCTGTGGGGTTTTGAGTGGACTGGCGGGGTTGGACACATAAATGTCTATGGGACAGATACTTGGACCGATAGAAATGAGTCTGACTTAAAGGCTCTCTACAAGTGGATCGTACAGAACAAGGCGCTGGCTCAATTCAATCACCCTGGTGTGACCTATGGCAACTTTTATGACTTCGATTACGATCTTGAGGCAGATCAATATATAAACCTCATCGAATTGGGTAATGGGAATACTTCCAACAGAACCATAACCAAAGAAATGTATTCAAACTATAAGCTTGCACTCAACAAAGGATGGCACGTAGGAGCGACGGCTAATCAGGACAATCATCGACCAAATTGGGGTTCGGCTAATGATACAAGGACCGTCATAGTTGCAGATTCTCTTACTTACGATTCAATCATGGAAGCTCTTAGAAACAGACGGGTATACGCCAGTGAAGACAGGAAGGCAAAGGTTCTTTTCAAATGTAACGATCAATGGATGGGATCGGTTCTCAAAGATGCCACCCAGTTGGTCTTTGAAATTGAACTGCAAGATGATGAACCTTTTTTTGAAGCAACATTGGTTTCTCAAAGTGGCGATGTGAAAACTTGGAGAATTAACTCTAACCAATTTACAACACGGTATATTTGTGAACCTGTAGATGGTTACGAATGGTACTTTCTATATGTGATTCAAAGGGACTGGGACGAGATCATCACCGCTCCCATTTGGGTCCAACGAGGCGATGTCTACGTGGTTAATCTCAGAACAAATCCTATGGGAAGTGGTGCCGATATCTACTTTGATTTGATAAACAGTTCTTATAAGCCAGCTCAATGCGATTTACAAGTCTATGTGGCAAATCAATTCAAATCGATGCAGACATTGATTGAAGGGCGCACAAAGACAGAATTTAGATTTTCATTTCAAGATTTAACAGCTGGGACTCACACTGTGACCGTCATCTTAAACGGTCACAGAGCACAGACAGGTTTGTTAGAGATCAAGAAAGATCTCATAACAATAGATCAATCACATGAAAATGCCTATGAGGGTTTCTTCAAAGCCGTAGAGGAGTACCTCACTCAGCGCGGTTTTCAGGTAAAATACAATCTGACATACTTGAAGAGAGTTCCAAGTACGTCTTACTTTCTTCTACCTCTGCCCAAAAAAGGTGCATTCTCTGAATCCATGGCTTTGAACGATTTTGAGATCGATAATCTTGTCTCATATCATCAAAATGGCGGTAAGATCATTTTTGTTGCCTTGGCAGACTCGGTAGCTGAGGAGAGTTACAACAGGCTTTTGGAGAAACTTTCAAGCAAGGTCAGACTTGTGCAGACTGACAGAATTTTGTTCCGAGTGGCTGATCTACTCTTTGACAGATATATGGAGAATACAATTTTCTTCATATCTTGTGAGCAATCACAGGACCTACAGGAGTTCATGGGAGGAATGTTATGAAGATCTTCGCACTCGATAGCTCATCGGAAGTCTTAGTCCTTTCTTACACAGATGAGCAGAATGTTTTCACCCTTACATATAAAGGTTTGGAAAAGCATGCAAGTAAAATTGCTCCTCTTGTGAAAGACTTTCTCGATTGCATTAACAAACCAATTGAGTGCATAGACTATTTTGGCTGTGGTATAGGACCAGGGAGTTTGACTGGCTTGAGAATAGGGATCGCCTTTATTCAGGGTATGGCTTGTTCTCTGTCAAAAAAGGTCATCCCAGTTATTTCATCAGAACTCATAGCAAAAAACTTCTCTTATCATCAAGGTGAAATAGTTGTCGTCAAAAAGGCAAGAGAAGGATTTGTATATTTTGCATCTTATAG
>JBKBIU010000160.1:0-3795 GCA_046294065.1 Pseudothermotoga sp. | reverse complement strand
AGTTGCAAAATCAAACCTTTGGGTGAAGATTTTTGCCGATGTAACAGGTTTTAAAATGCGTCAAGTAGAAAGTTTAGTGGAAGCTCCTTTCGGCGATGCATTTTTGGCAGGCCTTGGTACAGGCGTAATTGACAGACCAGAAGCTATCAAGAATTGGGTTAAGTTTAAGGAAGCTATCGAACCAGATCAAGAAGCAAAGAAAATATACGATGAGTACTACCAAATATTTCTTCAACTGTATAATAATACTTCCTCTTTAATGAAAAAACTCTGAACATAAAGGTGAGGCACGAGCCTCACCTTTTTATTCCAGCTCCTGCCACTCAACGTGAAAAGTACCTTGCTTGTCAATGCGTTCAAAAGTATGTGCTCCGAAGAAATCTCTCTGTGCTTGTATCAAGTTTGCAGGGAGAATTTCCTCTGTAAGGCTTAATAGATAGTCAATGGAGTTGCTCAAAACGGGAGTTGGCACACCCGATTCTCTTGCGATAGAATTGACCTTTAAAGCCGACGGGAGTTTCTCTTTAACAAACTGGATCGCTGTCTCACTGGCGAGTAAATTTACATTCTGCGGATTTTCTCTGAGAATACTTCTGAGAAGATCCAAAAGTTTGGACCTTATAATGCAACCACCTTTCCAAATCCTTAGAACTTCAAGCAAATCTACGTTGTAATTGTAAACATTCGAAGCTTCGTGAATTAGCCATAGACCCTGTGAAAAGGAGAGAAACATACTGAAATGCAATGACTTTTTGAGATCTTGGATAAGCTTTTGCTCTACGTGAATCCTTTTCTTTTCTCCAAAGATCTTAGATAATTCTTTTCTTTGTTCTTTAAAATGAGAAATGGTTCTTGCAAATACAGCAACATTCAAGGATGGTGTTGGAACACCAAGATCAAGAGCTGTCTGCGCAGTCCACTTACCGGTACCTTTCTGTTCTGCCTTATCAAGTATCAGTTCTACCAAAGGTTTTTTGGTTTCTTCATCTATGTGCTTCATAATTTTGTAGGTTATCTCCACAAGGAATGATGCAAGCTCATTCTTATTCCATTCTTCAAAGACTTCACCGATTTCCATACTGTTCATTTTCAAGATTTTTCTCATGACATCGTAAATCTCGGAAATCGATTGCATTATGGAATATTCTATTCCATTGTGTACCATCTTGACAAAATGCCCGGCCGAACCATTCCCTACGTAGGTACAACAGGGTCCGTCTTCCGTTTTCGCCGATATCTTTGTCAGAACATCTTGTACCATTTTATAAGCTTCTAGCGTTCCTCCTGGCATTATCGATGGACCATGGAGTGCCCCATACTCACCCCCAGAAACTCCCATTCCTAAGAAGAGAATCCCACGGTGTGATAGTTCTTCAAGCCTTCTGTTCGTGTCTCCATAGTGAGAATTTCCAGCATCGATAATTAGATCGCCTTTGTCTAGGTATGGGAGCAATTCTTCAATCATCTCATCAACAGGTGATCCGGCTTTCACCATTAGAATTATCTTTCTTGGTCTTTCCATGGACTCAACAAAACTTTGAATGTCAAAGGATGGGATTATCTTTTCTCCTTTGACCCTTTCTTCAACAAATCGTTTTGTTCGTTCCGCAGTTCTGTTATAAACGGCTACTGCATAGCCGTTTCTTGCAATATTCAAAGCAAGGTTTTGACCCATGACTGCAAGGCCAACAACTCCAACGTGAGCCTTCATTTTCCTCGCCTCCCAAACACAATTCTACATAATATTCTACATGCCAAGGTATGCCTTCTTTACAAGATCACTTTCAAGTAGCTCTCTGCCAGTACCCTGCGCGACGATTCTCCCAGTTTGAAGTATGTACCCTCTGTCTGCTATCTCCAAAGCTTCTTGAACCTTCTGTTCAACCATTAGTATAGTCAATCCTTTTTTCTTATTTACTTCTTTGAGTACTTCAAGAACTTTGTCGACCATCAATGGCATCAAACCTAAGGACATCTCGTCTACCAAAAGCAACTTTGGCTTTGACATCAATGCCCTTGCAATAGCCAGCATTTGTTGTTCTCCACCAGACATCGTTTCAGCTTTTTGATTTTCTCTTTCCTTTAGTCTCGGAAATAGTTCGTACATCTCGCCTAAAAGTCTTTGAATTTCAATCTTATCGTTTATTGTGTACGCACCCATCAATAAGTTATCCTTCACCGACATCTTTCCAAGGACGTGCCTACCTTCTGGAACATGCGCTATACCAAGTTTCACAATTTGATGGGCTGGTAGTTTGTCTATTCTGTGACCCATGAATTCAATTGTGCCCGAAAAGGGCTTCAGAAGGCCAGAAATGGTCCTTAGAATAGTCGACTTACCAGCTCCATTAGAACCAACTATTGAGACTAGTTCTCCCTCCTGAACCGAGAAGGAAACATCGAAAATCACAGGAACGCTGTCATATCCTACTGTTAGCCTGTCGACTCTTAGCATAATACCTCTCCCCTAAGTAAGCCTTTATAACTTCTTCGTTATTTATTATTTGTTCTGGACTGCCCTCAGCAATCTTCTTGCCCGCATTTAGCACGACGACCCTGTTTGAAATGGGCATTATGGCTTCCATCACATGTTCTACGATCAACAGCGTTATTCCATCTCTATTGAGCATTAAACAAAGTTCCATAGCCTCTTTGACCTCTGTTCTGTTGAGCCCAGCCATTGCTTCATCAAGCATCATCATCCTTGGTCTTGTTGCAAGCATTCTTGCTATCTCTAGCCTTTTTTTGTCTGCTATTGTTAAACTTCCAGCCAGCATGTCTTTCTTTTCCCACAAATGAGTTGTTTGCAAAACTTTCTCCGCTATTTGCTCAGCTTCCTTTTTATTTTTGGCGTGAAGAAATGCTCCTGTCAAAACATTTTCTTTGACTGTCATCTCCTTGAGAGGTTTTACTATCTGAAAGGTTCTCGTCAAACCCAGTAAAGTGATCTCATGGGTACTCTTACCAGTTATATCTTTCCCATCAAAAATTATTTTCCCTGAAACAGGTTTGTAGAAGCCACTGATGCAATTGAAGAGGGTTGTTTTTCCTGCGCCGTTAGGGCCTATGAGACTAACTATTTCTCCCTCGTCCACAGTGAAAGAAACGTCATCGTTGGCAACAAGATTGCCAAATTTCATTGTTACATTCTGAATCTCAAGCAGTGGTCTTGGCATACTGTGCACCTCGCTTCTTCGATCTTTGAAATAGCCCAAATACACCTCGAGGTTCAAAGCAAGCAACTACCACTATCAAAGCCCCGTATATCATCAAATCTATACCCTTACCGGTGCCTCCCAAAAAAGCACGTGTGTACTCAGAAAGTGGTATGAGGATTGCAGAACCAATGATCGGGCCATAGACGGTACCAAGACCTCCAAGAACTGTGAGCAAAACAATTTTCATAGATATATCCAATCCAAAGACCATAAAAGGATCTATATAAAGAATATATTGCGCATAGAGAGTACCAAACATGGCTGTAACAGCAGAGCTCACCATCATTGCATAAAGTTTATAACGTGTAGTATTTATTCCCAGAGCTTCTGCTGCCTCGTGACTTTCACGGATTGCTTTCAGATAGTATCCCATTTTATTTCTCTCAATCAATACAGCAATGACAACACTCACTATGAATAATACATAGGCAATCAAGAAATAGGGTATTTTTGATTTGTGAAATTGCATCATCCAGAAACTGTCAGGCCTTACGGGAATAGATATTCCTGTTGCGCCTTCCACATAATCCCAGCTAACAAAAAGTTGCTTTATGATTTCCGCAACAGCAAGAGTTGC
>JBKBIU010000159.1:0-3827 GCA_046294065.1 Pseudothermotoga sp. | reverse complement strand
TCTGTTCCTTCTGCTGCTATTTCCTCGATTTGGTCATTGATCTTTGCAACTATCTTCCTGGCAAGGATCTTACCGAGTACAAAATTCTTGTTGCTCTGAACATTCGCATTTGCTTTAAGTATCTCTTCGTTTATTCTTTCAGCTTCAGCGATAGTCAAAAGTTGACCCGGTAAGTAATCTGTATCGCCAGGATCGATGACCTCAACTCTTCCAAGCATTTGCTTTATAATAACTTCAAAGTGCTTATTGTGTATCTCAACACCCTGTTCTACATAAACCTTTTGGGTTTCTTTTAGCAAGTACATTGCCGTCGATTCAACTCCAAGGGTATCCATCAACTTTCTGAGTCTTATGGTTCCTGTTGTCAACATCATACCAGGCAGTACTTTTTGCCCGATCCTGACCTTGACTTTCGTCTTCTCGGGAACTTCGTATTCATGTATGCCACCAAGGTAGTCCTCAATATAGATTTTCTGCTTACCTTCCACATCCTTGATGTCCTTTACGAAACCAGCTTCCATTGCAAAAACACCTTCAGGTTCTTTGAGTTTTTTCCTCGCTTCGAATAGTTCTTCTGCCCTTGGTAGACCCTGTGTGATGTCTGCTGTCGTTGCTATGCCACCTGTATGGAATGTTCTCATAGTGAGCTGGGTTCCAGGTTCACCTATAGACTGTGCAGCGATTATACCTACAGCCTCTCCTACCTGTACAACTCTATGATTAGATAGATCCATACCATAGCACATTGCGCAGACACCTTTTTCGGCTTCACAAGTCAGCACAGAGCGCACATAGATGTTTGGTCTCACTTTAACATGACCTATACCGTTTTCTTCAAGCAACTTCGCAGTTGTTTCATCTATCTCCTCCTGATACACAACCAGTTGCTTTTCTCCTTTATTGTCATCTAAAGCCTGCTGTGAAACAGTCCCCACAACTGGGTAGATCTTTATCTTCAATGATTTCTTACCCGCATTTCTGGCAGCTCTGACAATGTCCCAAGTCAGTTCCGTTCCAACCTCCAGATAAGTACTGTCGGTTCTAACTTCCTCTGCCAGCTCAGTATAACAATGAGGTAAGTGGAGACTCTGTAAATCCAACGTTTGTTCAACACAAACCGGTACCGACACCCAGTAATTTGCGAGAAATTCTGCATCATCATCGGAAAGCATGGTATTTCTAACATACTCTTTCATAGTCTTTGGGTTCCTTACTACTTCTCCAGTCAGCGGATCGAGAACATCCTTCGCCAAAATTCTTCCAAAGAGAAAATCCTTCAACTTCTGCACCGTCAGATCATCGCTCACAAGCTCTATGGCTTTTATGCCATTTTCTGTACCACAGTCAGTCGTTGTTATCACTACACTCTGAGAAACGTCCACCAATCGGCGTGTCAGATAACCTGCCGATGATGTTCTCAAAGCTGTATCGGCGGCACCTTTCCTAGCACCATGTGTTGAAATGAAAAATTCCATACTGGTTAAACCTTCACGGAAGTTTGAAATAATCGGTATTTCAATAGTCCTACCAGATGGATCAGCCATCAAACCACGCATTCCTGCGAGTTGTTTAACTTGGTCAATGTTACCTCTCGCACCTGAATTGACCATCATGTAAACTGGGTTGAATGGATTCTCACCAAGAGCATCATAAGTGGCAATCTGAACATCTTCCGTAGCCTTGTTCCAAACCTTTATTATTTCTCTGTACCTTTCCTCAAAGTTTAGAAATCCTTCATTATATTGACCCTCAATATATTCCACTCTCTGTCTGGCCTGTTCAATTATTTCGCTCTTCTTCGGTGATACTATCAGGTCCTTCAGAGAGATGGTAAGTCCGGATACAGTAGCATAATGAAAACCGAGGTCTTTCATATTGTCAAGTAAATCGGCAGTAGCATCAATACCATGGCGCTTAAAGGTATCGTATATGACATTCTTGATCTCTTTCTTACCGAAGGTACGTTCATAATCCCTTAGATCCGGTGGAATGATCTCGTTCAGGATGATCCTTCCGACTGTCGTCTTAACCACTTTTTCTGTGTCGGCAACTCTCACCTTTGCCAGTACCGGCGTGTGGAGTTTAACATAACCCAGAGAATAGGCTAGCACAGCCTCTTCTGTTGACCCAAAACGGTATTTTATATTCTCTGGTTTTATATCCTTGAAATCCTTTCCTACAGCTGTCAGATAGTATACTCCAACGATAATATCCTTTCCTGGCATCGATATTGGCTTTCCATGTGCCGGTGATATTATGTTGTATCTTGAAAGCATCAAGTACTTTGCTTCGGCTTGTGCTGCGGCAGAAAGCGGTACATGTACTGCCATCTGATCACCATCGAAGTCAGCGTTGAATGGTGGACATACAAGTGGATGTAGCTGGATAGCGTTACCTTCTATCAATTTCGGCTCGAAGGCTTGAATAGACATCCTGTGCAGTGTGGGAGCCCGGTTGAGTAAAACCGGATGGCCTTTTATAACCTCTTCCAGTATATCCCATGCTTCTGGCATCTCTTTTTCTATGATTGCCTTCTTCATCTTCCGAGCCGTCTTGCTTGATTCGCCACCTTCTTCGAGAAGTTTTGATAAGACAAATGGTCTGAACAATTCCATAGCCATCTTCTTAGGAAGACCACACTGATGTATCTTCAGTTCAGGTCCAACAACTATGACGGCCCTACCAGAATAGTCTACTCGTTTTCCCAAAAGATTTCGTCTGAACCTTCCTTTTTTACCTTTCACAAGGTCTGTCAGAGACTTTAGTGCTCTACCGTTTCTATCGGCAACAGCCTTTCCAATCCTTCCATTGTATATGAGGCTATCAACGGCTTCTTGTAGCATTCTCTTTTCATTTCTTATGATGATATCTGGTGCATTCAATTCTAATAGTCTCTTCAGTCTGTTATTTCTATTTATCACCCTTCTATAAAGATCATTCAAATCCGTAGTAGCAAACCTGCCACCGTCTATTTGAATCATTGGCCTGAGCTCAGGCGGAATGACAGGAACAGCTTCCAAGACCATCCACTCTGGCCTTGCGTTGGATTTAATCAAATCTTTCACGATCTTCAATCTTTTCAACAATTTCAGTGCTCTACCACTACTCTTGGGCAGTTGAGATAATTCTGATTCAATCTGTGCTCTGAGTTTTTCCAAATCGATCTTTTCAAGTAACTTTTTTACCGCCGTTGCACCATAATGAGCCTCTATCTTGCCGGGGTATAGCTCTCTGTAAGCCTCGTACTCGCTTTCAGTTATGATTGAACCAACGTTCAAGCCAGTTTGTTTTGAGAGTTCCTCATGGATTTCCGTTATGGCCACTATAGGTCTATCGTTCTCAACCTCAGCTTCAACGGTGAACTGGTCAGGATAGTGTTCTTCAAAGATCTTGTATTCATGGGCAGACAGCACTTCATCTTCGAAAAGAAATCTGTCTGCCAGATAATCGCCAGCTTTGACTGTGTCACCATCATTGACATATGCCAACGCACCTTCAAAGATTGGATATTGTTTTTCTTGAATAACTTGTTCAATATACAAAGTACCAGACGAGAGGACTTCGTAAGTACCGTCTTCCATTGGTCTGACATTCAGCTCTTTACCAAAGACCACCTTACCCGAACTCGGACTTTGGATAGGCTGAATCGTACCAGCACTCAAAAGTTCGTCGGCTGCTTTTACTTTGCTGCCATCTTTGGCAAGCACCCTGACACAGTATGGAATAGTTATATTAATCGGTTGTTCCTTGCTCGTTGCAAGCGGTTTGATAGTCATTGTAGAAGCCAGTTCATCTATCTCAACGGTTCCATCGAAGGGCGCGTAGAA
>JBKBIU010000158.1:0-3875 GCA_046294065.1 Pseudothermotoga sp. | reverse complement strand
CAAAAGAATCTCCTTTGGAAGAAAATCACTCAGAAAAATTACACCTTTGTAGCCTTCCAAATATGGTTCAAGCTCCAGTCCATTGGCAAAGACAATATCGGCTGTTGTAAGTCTTTTAACATCGCCAATCGCTGGTGAAAAGGTGTGGGGGTTCGTGCCAGGTTTGATAAGTAAAAAAATCTCGTTGTCGGTCCCCGCAACCAGGTCTTTCAAGATCAAATAGTAAGGGTTTATCGTTGTCACTATGCTCAGTCCAAAGGAAATTGTTATCACAAAAACAATCAGCAAAAGTGTAAATATGCTCTTCATCTCTGCTCCTCCTTTTGCAAACAATTTTTACAAACTCCTCGAAATATAAGGATATGTTCCGTAACTTTGCAACCTATGGAGCTTTCAGCTTGAACATTAGAGATTTCACAGGACTGGATAGGCATTATATCACCACAACTGTCACAGATGAAATAGTGTAAATGCCTCTTTCGTGGGTAATAGTGACTGACTCCTCCAATTTGGAAGTAATTCAACAGCTCTTGCTTCTCTAAGAAAGCAACATTTCTGTAAACACTCGGCACGGGTATTTTGGCCCTATCAGAAATTTGATAGACCGTTAAAGGAATCTCTGAATTTTCAAGAATTTGCAGTATTCTTTCACCTGTCTTTGTTAAATGCGATAGTTTAGAGTTCATGGGCCATAATGCCCCTTTGTATGATAATGATTATCATTATTATTATTATTATTATATCACGCCATACAAACTGTCAACTAATATGTTGAATCGTTTTTCTGAGTAACAGGCAGGTGTTGAAGATTTTGCCAAGTAATACAAATTAAGATCTCTAACTAAAGAAAAAATTCATCTTGAAAAGAAAAAAGCCTCGCGAGCGAGGCCCTTAGTCAACTTGCGTGAACCATTCACTTATCACTCTCAACAGTTATAGCAAAGATATGAATATTTATTGCGTCAGGCAAGACTATCGACTGAACCAGCTCATTGATTTCTAAAATTATGTGGTCTATTCCACATTTGATGAACTGTTTTTCACCTGAGGCAAGGTATCTGTACTCAAATTGTATCGATTTTTCTCCAACACACCAATCTTTAACAAGAAGTCTCAATGGCTCATTGTTCACCAAGAGGACTGTTTCGTAATCACCGTGATTTGCTGCACAAAGTATATGGATTTTTCTAACTTTCAATGGTTCCTCAAAGGTGATCTTCTGAAGGTTCGTTCTTACGTTATCCTTTCCATCCAATTTGATTCTAAAAGGTATCTGTCCAACCCTTATGACTCCTTCTTCGAAAAGTTCTGCAGGGTAATATGATCCCAGAACTCCTCCAAGGTTGTCAAAATTTGCACGATTTTCTCTCGTACCAATCCCATCGTTGTTAAAAAGTTGCTCTAAATTCAAAAGCAAGTAATTTCCATCTTTTTCGTACTTTGCCGTGATTTGTTCTTTGATCAGACTTTCTTCTCTGACGAAAAGTGCTTGCCTTTGGATTTTCAATTTTTCATCTTCAGAATAAGAAAGGCTCAGCGGTATCCCTTCAAAATCAACGCACATACCAAAAGATTGGGGAATGAAAATCAACTGATCGATCACACCTTCGCCATCCAGAGTAATTCTCACCGTCGTCGCTGGCTCAATCTTTCCAAGCTCAAAGACTCCTTCTCCAAAGATTTCAGCACTCACACTGTTAGCTGCCGTGATCATCACCTTCGTGCTTTTGAAGTTTCCACTGATGGCAACACTACCTGGGGCTCTAAGATCAACAGAAGTCCAACGAAGTCTCGCCCTGCCGCTGAATGCCAAAGCGGCACCGGCACCGAAATCTCCTACCAGCGTAGAAACGTATGAAATACCAGGATCGGCACCTTCGGCTTCCAATATGATCAAGCCATTGCTACCAATTACTCTTGAATTTCTTGCTAAAAGTTGGTAATACTGAGGCAAAGTGGACAAATAGAGAATAGATCTTTGAGCACATATGGTCGATTCAGCACCTGCATTACGGTTAATATGCATGTACTCCATACCATCGTAACCTTCACCGTTAGGCCCAACCATCATCTGGCCAAGCCTGTTCAACCCAAAATACCATCCTACCGTCGAGGCACACAGATAGGCAAATTCATCTTTCAAAGTTATTTGATAAGCCTTACAAGCCGCCACACTCAAAGACTCAACGGCATACGAAAGCTCAGGATATGGCTTGACAGATTTATCTATAGAATAAAGAAAACCTGTTCCAAGTAGCAATGGGATCTGTCTTTTCAAAGATTCCAACGCCGTATTGAGAAAATTCTCATTACCAGTTTCCCTGTAAGCCTCCAACAACGCTTCGACGTAACGATTCCCCCAACCGTTCCAGGCAAACCTATCTGGATTCCAACTGAAAAATCCTTGGAAGGGTCCGTCTCTTTTAAGTGAAAGTACAAGTTGGTCTGCGATGGATTCGATAGTTGAACTAACATCAGAAATTTTGTTGTATTCGCAAAGACCGAGCAAGTAGAGAGCCATCTGATCTCTATAGATTGGTGGCGTCTTCGAAATAGCCCTGTAAGCTTTTTGCAAAGCCTCAAGGACTACTGTGTCTTTGCTCACATTGTAAAGTTTGCCAAGTGCCCAGAAGGCTCTCAGAGCCCACCAAGATGTAGATTTTTTGCTTGTTATACCATGTTGGTTGATCGTTCCGTCTACCCAGGCGAAGTTATAAAACTCTCCATCTTCTGCTTGCATCTTGAGCACAAACTTTGCTGCATCAAGTGCGAGTCTTAGATAATTTACATCCTTTGTAATTTCGTAAGCTTCAGAGTATAACAGAACTACTCTTGCCACATCGTCTACACAAAAATCACCTTCAGAAAGTGCCGTTTGAGGAAAGTATTTCCCGTCCTTTCTTTCAGCATAAACCCAATATCCCTTAACTTGTTCGCCCTTTAGATAAAATTGCTGGGCAAGAACATTTTCTAAGTGGCTTATATTGATCTGTAAAGACACTGCTAACACTCCAAAAAACAAAATGAGCACGCTCAAAACAAAGGATTTTTTCATAAACCTTCACTCCCAAGTGATAACAAAGGTGGGCTTTTGCCCACCTTTGTTTATTCTCCTACTTTCAAGGTTCTGAAGGAAGCTGATTTTTCTTCGAGCCACTTTATAGCGCTTTCAATGTTCGAAGCAGTGTAGACATGGTAGAGTCTGAGGTGTCTGACGGTATCGCCGGCTTTGTAACGATTGGGCATATCTTCCACTTTCATTGAGTAAACATTCTTCGTTGATTCATAAGCGTCGAATTCGCCAGGCATCCATTTGAAGATACCATCTCTGAACTCCAAACTTTCGTAGACCCAAGTATCTGAATCGAGCCATTTTTGGTAGTCTGCGGCGATTACAGGAATTTGTGGAAGTATTTCAGCTATTCCAACCTTTACTTTAGGTGAGTAATTGCTTCTGAATCTTTCCATAGAGGCAAAGATGTATGTAGCCCCCCACCAAAGAGGTTTCATATTGCTCGAAGCTGGAAAGACTATGTAGGGCAGTTTGTCCACATATTGGATGGCATTCCTTTCAAGCCAATACTCCAGGGGTGTTATGTTCAGTTGGTCTGCCCACACAAGTCTTCTGAAAACTGGAAGTATATGCTGAGCATCGTCAAAGGCAGGAGCCACCGGTCTTGTCACCATCGTCTGAAGTTTCATCAGATCGGTATAGGTATCGAATTTGAAGGTGTTATCAACCAGGATATCTCCGTTTTTGAAGATGTAGGTTACCAGAATCTGGTTGAGCCCACTGAATCTTTCAGATTTCAAATGAGCAACTACTCCAACTGCAACTGGTCCTGGTTCTAGGACCTTGAGCGAAACGGTTCTAA
>JBKBIU010000157.1:0-3897 GCA_046294065.1 Pseudothermotoga sp. | reverse complement strand
TCGAGATCTGGACAAAGAAGACAATCTTTCCTAATGAAGCACTGAAAAGAGCGGTTGAAATACTGACAAATCATCTGCAGATCATATCCGAAAGTTTACCGGAAGGTATTGCGCCATTGACGACAGAATTCGTTTCCATATCACAGGAGGAATTAAAACCCGAGCAGGAGATAAGTGAAGAGGAGGCATTGTACTCAAGAAAGATAGACGAGTTGGAACTTACAATAAGATCTCTCAACTGTCTGAGAAGAGACAAAATTGAGACCATAGGAGATCTCATGAAGAGATCGGAAGAAGATCTTCTGAAGATCAAGAATTTTGGTCCCAAGTCTCTGGATGAAGTCAAGCAAAAACTCATGGAGAAATTTGGTCTCACGCTCAAAAGGGGAGGCTGATTTATGAGACACAGAATGCTAAGAAATCATATAGGAACTTACGGTAGTCATACACGCTCCTTGTTGAAGAATCAAATGAGAGAGTTGGTTGAGCACAAGAGTATTGTGACGACTGTAACTAAAGCCAAGGTTGTTCAGAAAGCCTTCGAAAAACTTATGACAAAAGCCGTAAAAGCTGCAAAAGCTGACAAAGCGGAAAGTGTTTCTTTGAGAAGGCAAATAGATTACTATCTTTGCGATAGAAGACTCACAAACAAACTTGTAGACGAGATCGCTAAATCGATAGACAAGGCCAGTGGGTTCACCAGAATGGTTCGAATTGGTAGAAGGCGTGGAGATGCCTCCGAAATGGTTTTGCTTCAAATAATTGAAAAACAATAGGAAATCCCCCTCACTGGGGGGTTTGCCTTTTTCAGCGAATCTCTTGACTAAGAGATGTTTATCTGGTAAATTTTAGTTGTAGCCTCTTTTATTAGATTCCCAACCCTGTTTAGTGCCCTTTACTTCTTTTGTGCTTGGTGGTATATCCGATTTGGAGGTGTTCTTCTTGGTTAACAATGAACAAGAAAAAAGTGAGCATGTTACTGTAAAAATTGATGATTTGGAACGCATGACGATCAGAGAGTTATACGACTTAGCCAAGAAATATGACATACCACGATACACAAGTTTGAGAAAACGTGATCTCATTTTTTCGATACTTGAAGCCCAAGCGAAATCTCATGGCCTGTTTTTTGGGACAGGAGTCTTAGAAATTCTCCCCGATGGGTATGGATTTCTTAGAAGTGGTGACAACTTACTGCCCAGTGCAAACGATATTTACATATCACAGTCTCAGATAAGAAAATTCAACTTGAACACTGGAGATATAATATCTGGCATTATTAGGCCGCCAAAGGAAAGTGAAAAATTCTTTGCGATGATAAAGATCGAAGCCGTGAATTTCAGACCTCCAGAGGCAACAAGCGAAAGAGTCAATTTCGAGAATTTGACCCCTGATTATCCAAGAGAACGCTTTGTACTTGAAACATCCAGAGATGTTCTTTCAACCAGATTGATTGATATCTTCGCACCAGCTGGTAAAGGTCAGCGTGGTATGATAGTGGCTCCACCGAAAGCTGGTAAAACTACATTGCTGAAAGAAATGGCAAATGGGATAGCCTCAAATCATCCGGAGACGCATAGAATTGTGCTCCTGATTGATGAAAGACCCGAAGAAGTAACGGACATACGTGAATCGGTGAACGCACAAGTTATCGCTGCCCCATTTGATATGGCACCTGACAAACAGATAAAGATCGCTGAATTAACATTAGAAATGGCGAAAAGGCTGGTTGAATATGGCCACGATGTTGTTATCCTGCTAGACAGTTTGACCAGGCTTGCGAGAGTCTACAACATACAGGTACCACCCAGTGGAAAGTTGTTGAGTGGCGGTGTCGATCCAGCGGCTCTTTACAAACCAAAACACTTTTTTGGTGCTGCACGAAGCACTCGAGAGGGTGGCAGTCTTACAATCATAGCAACAGCTCTGATTGAAACTGGCTCTAAGATGGACGAAGTGATCTTTGAGGAATTCAAGGGCACTGGCAACATGGAATTAGTCTTATCAAGGCAACTTGCCAATAAAAGGATCTTCCCAGCTATTAATCTTCAACTCTCTGGAACTCGTAAGGAAGAATTGTTGTTAAGTGAAGATATGCTGAAAAAAGTATGGATACTCAGAAGAGTCTTGAGTGGTATGACTGAAGAAGAAGGTTTGAACTTTATTTTAAGGAAACTTCAAGAGACAGAGTCAAATGAAGACTTTCTTGCTCTAATTGATCAGCAGAAGGTAAAATATTAGACGGAGGTAGAGATCTTGTACGTAATCGGAGTAGATCTTGGAGGAACAAATTTCGCAGTTGGGCTTGTTGATGAATCTGGAAAGATTATCGCTCGAAGTCAAGGAAAGACAAAGGTAGATGACGGCCCACAAGTCGTTGCTAAGAGATTAGCTGAGGCAGTGAATGAGGTAAGAAAAGGTGCTGAGGTATCAGCTGTAGGAATTGGTTCTCCTGGTAGCATAGATCACAACAAAGGTATCGTAAGATTTTCTCCGAACTTCCCAGGGTGGCACGACTTTCCTTTGGCCGAAGAGGTGAAGAAATATACTAATCTTGAAGTCTACGTTGAGAACGATGCAAATGCTTATGCCTTGGGAGAACATACCTTTGGAGTGGGGCGTGGTTGTGACCATCTTGTTTGCCTTACGCTCGGAACGGGTATTGGCGGAGGAGTGATAACACACGGAGTTCTTTTGAGGGGTAGTACTGGAATAGGTGCCGAGTTAGGGCATATGAACGTGCTGCCCAATGGCCCCAGATGCGGCTGTGGGTCAAATGGATGTCTTGAAGCGCTTGCCTCAGCGACTGCAATGAAGAAGTTTGTTCTTGATGGATATCCAAGACATATGAATTCGTCGCTCTTTGAGCAAAAGAAACCAGATCAAATTACACCGAAGGATATTTTTGAACATGCAAAGATGGGTGATCATTTTGCATTGAGCATCTTCGATAGGGTCGTTAACGCTATAGCTGTAGCTGTGGGCAGTTTGGTCAATATATTCAACCCGCAACTGGTCATTCTCGGCGGAGGCATAGCAAGTGCTGGAGAGTTTCTACTCAATCCTATTGTTGAGAGGTCAAGAGATTATGTTTTACCAACGATGCTAGGGACTTACCAACTCAAACTGAGCGAGTTGGGCAAAGATGCTGGAATTTTGGGAGCAGCCTCCATTGTTTTTGAAAGGATGAGGAAGATGTGAATATCTTGCTCATATCGGATCTGCACGTGCCTACCAGGTTAGCCGCTTTGCCCAAGGAACTCTTACATCTGGCTCAGAAGGTTGATTCAGTTTTTGTTACCGGTGATTTTGTCGACTTACAAACAGTTTTAGCTTTGCAAAATGCTTCCAGACAGTTTTACGCAGTTCACGGCAATATGGATGACGTTGAAGTGAAGGACTATCTTCCGTCAAGGATGTTAGTTCAAATTGAGCAGATGAAGATCGGTATCTGTCACGGTTGGGGTTCACCTCAACAAATCCGCGAAAGAATTCTTTCCAACTTTCATGAGAAACCTGATATTCTATTCTACGGTCATACTCATAAAATTGATGATTCTTTCCTCGAGTCTGTCAGGTTTATAAACGCAGGTTCTTTCTGTGATGATAGGAGTTTAGCGTTGGTGGAATTATGCGGCAACCTGGTGAAGATAGAATTCAAGAGATTGTAGATGAAATTCTACAGGATATAAAGGCTACAGTGCCGGGTAGGTTGTTGGTGGCTTTTTCTGGTGGTGAAGACAGTTCGCTTGTAGCCTTTCTTTCTAAACAAGCCCTTGGCAAGGACAGAGTTACACTCGTGACAGTCAATTGGGGTCCCTTTACATATAGTAGTGCAAGAAGTGGCGTTATCGAAGTAGCAAAAAATCTTGATCTTGATTTGATATTCGTGGATGG
>JBKBIU010000156.1:0-3921 GCA_046294065.1 Pseudothermotoga sp. | reverse complement strand
GTTTGGTAATCTTTTCATAAAGATCTTTAGCCTCACTTAGATCTTCTGATAAGGCTTTTTCCAGCAGTTGTAATTGCTTCTCGAAAATCTTTTGTGCTTGAGAGAGTTTCTGATCGCTCACTTCACCAAAAATAGATTTCAAAAATTGCCATAGTGTCTTCAGATCATTCGACAGTTTTGTTACCGCTTCGGGGGTTGAAATAACAGGGATATGTAAGTCGAAAATTTTATTTGTCTGTTTTAGAAAGTCCGCGGTTCTTCTCGCTGAATCACACGAATCAACCCAGATGACTACATCGTCACTGCGAACGGAAAGAACGGATCTTCTACATAGTGAGCAGATATTAGGATTGAGCCTGTCGAATTCACAACCAAGGTTTTCGACTCTTTTAAAGGGTACTCCGAGTGCCACAAAGAACTCGAAAGGAACCATCGGACAATTGTATACGATCATTCTATCATCTCCAGGAATGCCTCTATGCGTGTTCTGTACTGAGCAGCAGATTGGTTAGTGTGATCAACGCAGTCACCGTCTAATGACAAGAATGGTATTCCAATTTGTTCAAACTTCTCCTTCAGTAGAGTAACCGATCCAGAGGACTGCTTGCAACCCCAATGGTTGAAATGGATTACTCCCTGAACCTTAAAATCCTTCGCGAGCCTTAAAGCAAAATCAGCTCTTCTTGAGAGATCACCTATTTGTGGGTTTTTCAAGAGTTTTTCTGATAAAGATTCGACAGGCCTTTGTGGATCAGGATTCCAGTAAAGCCAATCCCATTCAAATTCAGTTGTGACCACCATGAATCTGGAATCTTTGGAGAAAATATTGTACAGTTCATTGTCATAATAAGGTACCAAATGAAGCCACAACAACCTTATTCTGTCGTTATTCGTTGCATGTTCTTCCCGTTTCGACAAAGTCTTTGCTGCCTTCAGTAATTGATTTGGTCTTAGATGAAAGGCATAGAGAACATTCACATGTTGATAGAGTTCCATGAGAATGGGATTTTCACAAAGCTTTGGATAGTATTCTCTGATTATATCAAGTGATTGCTTTTCCTCGGTGATAATTCTTTGAAGTGCTGAATAGTTGAATTTTTTCTTGAGCTGATTTTCAAGCGAATATATGAGGTTCTCAAGCTGTTTGGTAACGTAAGATCGGTTCTGCTGGTTATCTTCGCGTGGAACATCGATCACATGAATGGGAATGGAACTTATTGAAGAATAGGTGGTGAAAGTGGGAATATTTCCATCACACAGGATATTTGTGGTCCCAACAAAGAGCGGCTTGGGTAAGATATTGAGTAAGGATATCCCAATACCCGTTCTGTGAAAGGTGCACAGATTTCTTGAAATACCAAAACCTTCAGCTTTTGTGATTGCCAGATCTTCCAAAAACATAGAGGCAAACATTCCAGCGAGTCCCTCGGCAGAGACACAGTTTAAACCAAAAGAAAAGGCGATCTCCACTGGAAAGAACATGTTTACCCAAGCTGTCTCCTTACCATTCACGGCAGTGCAGACTGCGTCTAATGCAAAGTAGTCCATCCAAGTGGTGAAGTCATTTTTCGCAAAGGCGACCACTCTTCTTCTTGAGAGTTCCAAATTGAGCCCTACCTTTAACAAAATTTCTACAACTCTTGGTTTATGGAAATGTTTTCTTAAGATTTTTCCAAATCCAACACTCTTTTTACTCATAGATACCCCCAAAGATTGCTAAAAAACAGTATACTATATTTTGTGAATGCGATTGTTTATGGAGGGAAAAATGTGTGTGGAGTCTTCGGAATCGTTTATAAGGAACAGAGAGAAGATCTCGGTAAAATACTGACTGACGCTGCATACAGGCTGGTTTACAGAGGTTATGACTCCGTTGGAGTCTCTGTGGTTACCAAGGAAGGCAAAACAGAAATTCGTAAAGATGTTGGGATAGTGAATGAGGTGGAGGAGAGATTGAATTTCAAAGAACTGAAAGGATTCAAAGGAATAGCCCAACTCAGATGGGCCACCTTTGGTGTGCCATCTCAAAAGAATGCGCAGCCTCATTATGATTGCGATAAGGATATGGTAGGAGCCCACAATGGTAACATAGTAAACACCGTTCAACTCAGAAAGATGTTTCTCGAAGAAGGGCACACGATCAGAAGTGAAAATGATGGTGAAATAGTTGTTCATGCCATCGAGAAATTTTACGACCAGCTCAAAGATATGAACAGGGCAATTCAAAAAGCTTCTGAACTTTTGAAAGGCGATTTTGCCTGTGTTATCACTCTTGCTGATGATGATAAGATGTACTGTGTCAAACGTGGTTCATCGCTCTATCTTGGAGTCGGAAGAGACTTTGTTTGTACTTCATCTGATCTGCCGTCGATCATCCCTTTGACAAGGAGAATAGTTCCATTGAGAGATGGGGAGTATGTTGAATTCACTTGGAACAATTTCAGCATTAGGAGTATCGAAACGGGAGAGCTGATAGAGAGGGAACCACAGATAATTGATATATCCTCTGAGGCGACCTCGAAATCTGGGTATGATCACTACATGCTGAAAGAGATATACGAACAACCAGAGAGAGTTTCTGCCTTGCTTGAGTTTTTGAAATTCGACATGGATCTGGCCAGATATGTGAATATCTTAGTAAAGGCAAGACATATATTCTTGGTTGGCGCCGGCAGTTCATATCACGCTGCACTAGTTGGCAGCTATTTCTTCAACAAATTGGCGAACAGGATTGCAATACCATGTGAAGCCGGAAGATTCATCGAAAATTACGCAAATTCTGTCAAACAAGACGATGTTGTCATACTTGTTTCACAAAGTGGTGAAACAAAGGATGTGATAAATGTACTCAACAGCGTTGAAGGGAGAACTACGATTCTATCCATTGTAAATGTTATGGGTTCAACGGTTATGATGAGAAGTCTTCTGAACATACCTTTGTGTTGTGAAATTGAGATCTCTGTCCCTGCAACCAAGACCTTTATGAATCAACTCGTGACCTTCTACTATCTTGCTGCCAAGATGAGCTTTGACGACCAATTTTTGAAAGATTTAAAGACACTCCCTGATCTTGTGAGGAAAACCTTGCAGATGAGTGAGACTCAGGTACAGGACATGATCAATTCGCAGATAGATTTTGTAAACTCTTACATGCTTGGATATGGTCTCATGCACGGAATTGCTCTTGAGGGAGCTCTGAAGATAAAGGAAGTTGTGTATAATCATTTTGAAGGTCTCTTTTCATCTGAATTTAAGCATGGTCCACTTTCGTCTGTTTGTGAAAATTACCCTGTGTTCTTCATTACACACAGCTCTCAAGCAAACATAATCATATCGCATATAAATGAGGTTACCTGTCGAAAGGGGCTTGCAATAGTTGTTAGTGATGAGTCTGAGGAAATCTTTTCAAATGCAACAAAGTCAATTGAATATCCAAAGTGTCCTTGGTATCTTTCACCTTTTGCGGCTGTGGTGCCACTACAACTTTTTGCTTACCATTTATCGGTCAAGAGTGGGAAAAATCCAGATCTTCCAAGGAATTTGTCGAAGACAGTAACAGTTGATTGAGGAGGTGAAGCATGCCAATCTATAGATATTATTGTTCAAAATGTAAAAAGGAATACAAGATGCTGATGAGCATGAAGGATCAAGATCCCAATTGTCCTGAATGTGGAGAAAAGATGGAAAAACAATTACCGAGAATCCAGATAAAAAACAGTCGTAGCTCTTCCTGCTCATCCGGTAGCTGCTCAGGTTGTAGTGGATGTTCGACATAAGGGTTGACGATGAGGAGTGAAAAGAATGAAAGTGAAATATGAAGATCTCGTCTATAAATGTCCATATTTACCGGATTTTTCCACGAGTGCTGAACTTGAATCAACAGAAAGTTTCATAGGTCAAGAGAGGGCTAAGAAGGCTATT
>JBKBIU010000155.1:0-3934 GCA_046294065.1 Pseudothermotoga sp. | reverse complement strand
TCAAGTAGATGCTGCTAGATGCCATCTTTCCTAACATTTCTTGACCATCATAGATGCTGAACTTGGTTGGAACAAAATCCAAGTAAATGGCACCGATGTTCATATCTTTGAGCGAAAGGAGTTTTTCCTTTCCCTCTTCATCGATAATCCATATTTTGAGTTTTGCGAAAACAAAGTCAGATTCATCAATCCATCTGTTTCCGTCGGCATCATACCTTAAAAGTTCTCTAAAACCGTTTCCAGTGGTTGGTCCAAATAACTCCCTGCCATCGTCAATTTTCCCATTCTCGTTCAAATCTAAGGCCAAAAAACCGAGATTCGATGATGGGACCCTAATTTCATCTAAGGCACCATCCAAATCAAGATCTATCTTTATTTTCTTTGGTGAGAAGTTCGCAGGCAGATTGTCTAAATTGAGTACAAGAGGATCTTTAAGCGCATCACCCAGTCTCAGTTGAAAAAGTTTTTCTGTGTAGAATGATCTTTCTATACTGAAGGATAAACTAAACTCCATCGTTCTTCCATCACGTGTTTTGACAGAACCAGAGGTCGAGAAGACCATCTTCTCAGATTCAGAATACCTTTCGCTGCTTTCATAGATAAACCCAAAACCTTGCTGCGGTTGAGTCTGTTGGATCTGATCCTGACCTTGCACTACTTCTTCCCTTTCTGCAAGTTCCAGTGCCAGCAATCTCACCTTTTTTCCTGTGAGTTTTTCCAGTAAATACTTTATCATCTTAAGCTTTGCCTTTTCTTCATCCGAAAGTTTCAAGAGAGGTTTATAACTTTGCTGCTCAATTGGTTGTATGTTATTTTGAGGTGCGTTGTACCAAACTTGGAGTTTTTCACTTCTTTGGTAGACTTTTTCAAAACTGTAATAGCTTTTCGAGTCAATTGAGTAGCTTTCAATTTTCATGGTTTCACCTCAGTGTATATATCGGCAGAAATTTAAAAGACAAAAGGGGCGAGCTGCCTCGCCCCTTTTAGGTTCTAATCTTATTCTCAGGTTCTGTACAAATCGCTTCTTGACACCCAACCTCTTCTCAAAGTTTGCGATAAAGCAGCCAGTCCAACCAGAACAAATCCCGTAACATCCGTTACAAAACCTGGAAAGACCATCATGACACCACCTATGCTGTAAAGGACCGATTCCCATCTTTTCAAATGTCCAAAGAAGTAACCGGTCAAACCACCAGAGGTTATTATCAACCCCAATGTCGTTGTCGCCAAAGGCCAGATGAGTGATATTGGGTTTTTCATTCCTATGAGTAGTATCTGCGGATAATAGACAAAGACATATGGTACTAAGAACGCTGCAATACCAAGCCTTGTTGCTGTAACCCCTGTCTTGAATGGATCTGATCTGGCTATGCCTGCACCCGCCATCGCTGCCAGTGCTACGGGTGGTGTGATATCTGCGATGACACCAAAATAGAAAGCAAACATGTGTGCAGGCAATTTCCAGACGCCGAGTCTCAACAGTGCAGGGGCAGCGATTGTAGAAGTGATGACATAGTTTGCCGTTGTCGGTACACCCATACCTAAGATTAAACTCGTGAACATTGTGAAGATCAGTGTGATAAGGAGATTGCCTTGGGCGAGATCGACAAGTGCCGTACCAAGCTTCAACCCCATACCTGTCACTGTGACAACACCTATGATTATACCTGCGCATGCAGTAGCTGCAACAACGCTCAAGGCTCCTCTTGCACCAGATTCGAGTGCAGCGGGAATGTCAGAAAGTTTCATTCTCGTTCCCTTTCTTATCATGGAAGTTATCACAGAAACAACTATTGCATAAAAAGCAGCTCGAACTGGCGTGAAACCAGTCACAAGAAGATACAGGACTATTATCAAAGGAAGCAAAAGATGGCCTCTCTCCAAAAGGACCTTCCCGATCTTTGGTAGCTGTTCCTTCGACATGCCCTTCAATCCTATCTTTCTTGCTTCCCAGTGAACAGCCATCCAGACGGCAAAGAAGTAAAAGATGGCTGGAATCATGGCAGCAATGATGATCTTTCCGTAGGGAATTCCCGTAAATTCTGCCATTAGGAAGGCAGCCGCTCCCATAACAGGAGGCATAATCTGACCGCCAGTCGATGCTGTTGCTTCAACGGCTGCGGCGAACTCGGGTTTGTAACCAAGTTTTTTCATCATGGGTATCGTAAAACTCCCAGAACCAACGGTGTTGGCAACTGAACTGCCACCGATAGTACCTTCCAGCGCACTTGTAAAGACAGCAACCTTTGCAGGTCCACCAGACGCCCAACCTACTAGTGCATTGGAAAGATCTATGAAGAGTTGTCCGAGCCCTGTCTTTTCAAGAAAAGCCGCCAGTAGTATAAACAAGAACACAAAAGTTGCCGAAACACCCAATGGTATCCCAAAGATACCTTCCGTTGTATAAAACAAATGCCCAACCAATCTTTGTATGGATATACCTCTGTGCGCTAATATCCCAGGCATATATCTCCCAAAAAGTGCGTAGATGATGAAAAAACTTGCTACGATTACCATGGGCAAACCCACAATACGTCTAACGGCTTCAAGGATCAAAATTATACCAATGATACCGATGACAAGATCAAGCTTTGTCACAGTCCCGGCCCTTAGAACAAGATCCCTGTAATTGAAAACGATGTACAAAGTTGTTATTGGAGCTAATACAGCAAGAAATAAATCCACTGGGTGAATTCTATCTTTGGGCCACTTTTTTCTTGTAGGATATAGTAGGTAGATCAAAGTCAACCCAAAGGTAAGATGTATGGATCTCTGTATCATCGCATCTAAGACTCCAAAGGCTGCTGTATAAAGTTGAAAGAGAGAGAATGTTATTGCAATAGCTGTGACCACTTTTGCAAGGAATCCTCGATATTTTCTGTAGGCAGATTCACGATCATATTTCTCCAAAACTTTTTGAACCTCTTCTTCTGAAACCTTCTCTTCCTCTATCTGTTTGTTTAAGTTCTTTTCCTCTTGCAATTTTGTCACCCCTTATTGGAATCTGAATTTAACAAATGGGGAGCGTTTGCAAAAAATCTTGAGCGAGTCATTTGTCTGGGCTATTTCTTTAAACATGACTTTGCCGTCGGTGAACACTATACCGTGACCATCTAAAGGAGAAACCCGGAGGAAGATTTCTTTAAACTTACGAGAGATCTCTGCCTCAAAAAACCCATCTTTTATCTCAAATCTCCCTTCGGCTTGAAAAAGTAACCCGGCACCCATCGAACTGTACCGGGTTTTGTAAAGATACAGAGTATCATCTGCTAATACTTCATAAAATTCATAAACAGGTGTCTTTTCTACAGAGTGTACAAAGGTCAGTATGAATCTTCCATCCTCAAGTCTCTTGGTATATATTATTCTCTCGTCCTTAGTAATAACCAAAACAGGTGTCTTCTCAAAACGAAATAATATGAAGAATGCCAAAAGTGATACCGAAACAACAAACAGAAACCGCATCAAATACTAAAGACCCATTTCTTTAAAGAACTTGTCCGCGCCTGGGTGAAGTGGTATTGACATTCCTTCCTTGCCTGTTTCTGGGAGTATCATTTCACCCTTAGCATGAGCCTCGATCAATCTCTTTTGGTTTGCATACATCGCTTTAAGCATTTCATAAACAAGATCGGCTGGAAGATCTTCTCTGACAGCGAGCATAGCCTTGACTGCAACTGTTTCCACATCTTTATCGACACCTTTATAGGTATTTGCCGGAATAATTATCTTTGTATAAAATGGATAATTTTTTTGCAAGGTTTGAACAATCTTTTCGTCCACTGGAACTATTGTTATTTTCTTGACAGCAGCCACATCGATTATTGCTGCAGTCGGATGACCGGCCGTTACAAAAGCAGCATCGATGTTTTCGTTTTTCAGATTATCGGCGGCCTCAGCAAAACTAAGGTACTGTACTTTGATATCGTTGTAG
>JBKBIU010000154.1:0-3937 GCA_046294065.1 Pseudothermotoga sp. | reverse complement strand
TCTTCAAGAGGAACCATGAAAGACGGACAAGTTACAGGTTTTAACTACGGCGGTGTAACGATAAAAGAACTTGATACGGCACTTGAATCGATTTGGATGGCTTTCTCTGAACAAGATCGTACAACTGCCTTCAAGAAATTGCAAAAACTTTTCAGTGAAATCGTTCCAGTTGTACCACTTTTGGTACCAGTAGATATAGAAGTCTACAGCGTTAAGAACTTCACTGGTTGGGTTGTCTCTGAAACTGAAGGCGTCATGAATGCGGAGACCTTCAAATCGCTAAAGCCAGTGAGGTGAAAAACCTTAGATGAGTATTTCTTACTTGATCAAAAGAATTCTTCAAATGCTTCTGACTATAGTCGTTGCAATTACTCTCAGTTTTGTTCTGATCAGGGCTCTGCCGGGAGATCCGGCAGAGCGTTTTTACGGAGATCCGAGGATTCCCGACGAGGTAAAACAAGAGATAAGAGCTGCCTTTGGCCTTGACAAGCCTGTTCTAATTCAATACCTTAACTTTCTCAAACAGTTTTTTAAAGGTGATCTTGGGGTCTCCTACACTTACAACCGAAAGGTTGTTCAAGTGGTATTGGAAAGATTACCATGGACATTATTGTTAACCGCTGTGCCGACAATACTGAGCATGATCGCTTCACTGAAAATAGGCGTTTATATAGGTTGCAAAAGAAATTCATTCACAGACAAAGTGATACGCTATATTGCTTTCGCACTGCATTCGGTTCCAACCTTCTGGTTTGCTTTACTGTTGATCCTGTTGTTTTCATTTAAACTGCAGTGGTTTCCCCTTCAAGGGATGGTTGCTCCAAATGTGAAAGGTTACGAAACAATCTTGAGCCTTTTACATCACGCATCATTACCATGGCTTACCCTTTTTGTGATCAACGTCCCTGGCTTTGCAATGTATGTGAGAAATATGGTTATCTCAATCTTAGGCGAAGAATTCATAATCACAGCCAGAGCAAAAGGCTTGACACAAGCACAGATAAGAAAAAAACACATACTCAGAAACGCCCTGGGACCACTCTTTTCCATGCTGACTCTGAGAATAGCCGGTATGTTGGGTGGTGCTGTACTCATAGAAACAATCTTCTCTTGGAAAGGAATGGGACTTTTAGTTTTGGAGGCTTCAAGAAACTCTGACTACCCCCTATTACAGGCAACGGTTTTGATCACAATAGTTTCCGTCATTTTGGCGAATTTCCTCGCAGATTTATTACAAGCAACCTTTGATCCAAGGGTGAGATTTGAATGAAGAAAAGAAGGAGTTTTCTCAAGGAGTTATTAAAATCTTTTGAAGGTGTTGTTGGACTGGTGATTTTATCTGTACTCGTCTTTTGCGCCATCTTTGCTCCTCTCATCGCACCTTATGATCCCTATGATATTACTCAGAGAGGTCGTAGACTGCAACCACCTTCAAAAAATCACATCATGGGTACAGATTGGTATGGAACAGACATATTCAGTCAGATCGTGTACGGTGCTCGTACGTCTTTGACTGTGGGCTTTCTGACTGCCGTAGGTGTGAGTACGATCGGTGGGTTCCTTGGTGTGATCGCAGGAACCTTCGGAAAAGGTATAGATATTTTGATCATGCGCATTGTTGATTTTGTAATGGTACTGCCAGGCCTTCCACTGATGATAATGATCCTTACTTACTTAGGTAGCAGTTTCTGGACACTGACCTTTGTCTTGGTCGTTTTCGGATGGGCTGGTATTTCAAGGGTTGTTCGTGCGATAGTCTTGTCCGAGAAGAAAAGAGGATATGTCGAGGCGGCTCTTTGTGCCGGAGCAAGTAAGTGGTACATCATTAGGAAACATCTTCTTCCTGCTTCTTATTCCATACTCGTTGTGAATACGGCCTTTTCGGCCGCTGGTGCAATGCTTGCCGAAGCCGGTCTTTCTTTCTTAGGATTTTCGGATCCAAAGATCATATCGTGGGGAAAGATGTTGAACCTTGCGAGGACCTCTAATGCATTGGTGTTAGGTGGATGGTGGTGGGTCGTTTATCCTGGTCTTGCAATCTTTCTTGCTTCTTTTTCAATCATGTCTTTGGGTATTGCCAGTGAAAGAATACTCAATCCAAAAATCTCTGGTAGGAGGGAATAGGATGAAATTCGAGAACGGTTGTGTTTCCTTAAAACTAAAAGGCACAGAAAAGCAGTACAAATTGCATCAACTGAACGAAGATTTTTTCAATTGGCAGCTTCAAACTAGAGCAAAAGGTTTAAGAGTTTTCCTCGGTGTCGAAAAAGGTGTGCCAAATTTCTCCCCACATACGGTCGTTATGTCCACTTATTCTGAAAAAACCGAGTTTGGAATAAACAGCTGTATAAAAGGATTAGGATTGGTCCCAAAGGATGAGTATTTAGAAGATCTTTCTAAGAAAGCACTTGGCCTTATAGAGCTTGCCAGGGAGAAGGGCATCAACGAGACGTTCAAAGAGAGGGTGCAGTTTTTGCTTGAACTTTATGAAAGACCCGAAATATTTAACAGGAATGTACTCTCCAGTATAGAGATGTATTACAAAAGAAGTTACCAAAATATTCTTGAAGATCCCAGAGCCACTTTATTGTTCTATGATCAAATGAGTGGTTATAGCATCATGTTCAACGTAATAGTTCAACTTGTGCCAAGAGAAGATCCTTTCTATAGATACGTCACAGCCGTACACGATCTTTTCCATGTACCAAAAGATCCCAAGATAAAACCAGATAGATACGAATTTGCTTACAAATTCTGGCCTATTGAAGCTTACGATAAAACACCGGGCCCAAAGGCGAGCAGCCAAATTTTTTAGGCTGTTCTATGTCGTACCAATCTCTTTGGACCAAATATTATCAATATAATCACTACAACAATCACATTTAGAATCACAGAAACAAGCCCACCAATGGCAGTTGCCATAGCTGGGAAAATGAAATGAGAAAGATTACCCATAGTGTGGAACAACAAAGCAGCTAAGATACTGCCATTGGTGTTATTGTAAATCCACGTAAAGAGTATCGATAGAAAGACAGTACCAAGAACAAATCCAAGTATCGGGACGTTGCGATATATATCCTGACCTTTCATAAAAAACAAAGGGAGGTGCCAAATACCCCAGATAACTCCAACAAAGACGCTCGAAACAACTGCGTTAAAACGCCCTTGTAACCTGTCTAAGGCATAGCCTCTCCAACCAAACTCTTCTGCAACAGGACCACCCAGGAACATGATATAAAAGAATGCCGCTACGATAGACCAAGGTTGAGATAAAGCTGTCAGTTGAGGTAATGGTTCGCCGGCAAGAACTGCAATCAACAAAGAAACACCCACGATGGATGGCATGAGAAAGAAAATTGGGATCAACCAAATCTTTTTGAAATCAAGGCTAACTCCTCTTTTCAAAAGTTTCTTTACCCCGCCATATCCTTCATGTTTAAAAGTAAGTATAAAGCCAGCAACTGTAGGTCCAAAGGGTGCTAAATAGAGTCTCACACCCCACAGAATCTCCGGTAACCACAACAACCAAGACCAAGCAAAGGTAATTAACAAAAAATACCACAAATCTTTGGTCTTTGTGTTATGATCTTTCATGCCCCCTAACCCCCCTTGTGATTCTATTTTACAACAAAATCTGTTTATCGATCACTTTTTTCTCAGGTTCTCATAATAGTTCTTTATAACATTTTCTTTGAAAGCTTTCAGCCTTTCTTGATCGTAAGTTGACAACTCTGGTCTGTTTCTTATATCTATTAGTGGTGCTATATTGAAATCCAGTTGTCTTATCTGTCCATTGCTCAAAGTGATAAGCGTCGCTTGACCAACCAAGGGATTGCCCGACGTATAACCGTAATACCCAAAAAGATCACCAGAACTGAATGTGTCATCCTTATCAAAATCCATCCATGCATAGATGTAGACATTTTGACTGCTCACA
>JBKBIU010000153.1:0-3937 GCA_046294065.1 Pseudothermotoga sp. | reverse complement strand
GATGCGAATGAGAAAATGAGTAAGGGCACGGGTATAGAGTATTCCATGTTCCCATACAATCCAGAATCTTTGAATAGAAAACTCAAATATGTTGGTGGTAAAAAAAGCGGAAGGGCGTTCATAAAATTGTATTTACAAAAGAAAGGTTTGAAAGCAAGCGATGTACAAGTAGAAGAAATACTCATGAGAGTAAAGAGGCAAAGCATAGTAATGAAGAACTATCTAGATGAGGAAGAATTAGACAAAATAGTCAAAATAGTTTTGGGATGAAACTCCAAGGATTCTCAAAGCCCACCATTAAAGGTGGGCTATTTTGATTGTGTGCGCCCAGAGGGTGTCGCAGACAAATTGACGTCCTCACTTTGGAAATTTCTTAGAAAAGTTTACAGAAATGTTACTTTCACCTGGTTGCACAAGATGTATGTCATGTAGAATAAATTGGACAGTTGCATACTTGTATAATAATCAGACAACAAACCAGCATGATTCATTTGAAGATCTTTTCAACTATGATTTTCCCCGCTTTTTGCTGAGTGGTAAAGGAAGAGATACTTTTTTTAAAGAATCCCCGGAATGGGGTAATAAATCAAAATTAGGGAGGTGCAGGTATGAAAAAGTTTTTTATAGTCCTTCTTGTAGTCTTGGTTGTAAGCTTGAGTTTTGGTAAAACAAAGCTCAGAGTCAGTAGCTGGGCGGGTGCACTGGAAGCAGAACTCGACGAAAAGATATTGGCAGAATTCATGAGAAGAAATCCCGATGTAGAAGTAATTTATGAGCCAATACCTCAAAATTATTACCAAAAAATCTTGACCGATATAGCGGCTGGGACTCCCCCCGATGTCTTTCTTTTGGATGCCGAAATGGTTCCCAGGTATGCTGAGGAAAAACTCTTGTTGAACCTTGCTCCTTATCTGTCAAGACTCGCTGAGGAAGGCGTTGCTGGCACAAACTTGAACGAATATTTTGAAGTCCTGGTAAATATATTCAGATCTGGGAGAGCTATATATGCCTTTCCAAAGGATACAAGCCCGGTGGGTGTGTTCTACAATAAGAAACTTTTCGACAAATTTGGAGTACCTTATCCTTCACAGAGTGGATGGACTTGGCAGGAATTTGAGAAAGTTTCTGCCAGTCTAACTAAAGATACTGACGGAGATGGAAAAACAGATATTTGGGCTTTTTCTTTTCCAAGCTGGGTTGGTGTTGCTGTACCCCTCCTTTGGGCTGGCGGTGGCGAGGTATTCTCGCCTGATTTTACTAAAACTACAGGATACCTTAACAGTGAAACTAACGTCAAAACATACAGTTTCTTCGTAGATCTTTTCAAGAAAGGATATGCTCCCACACCAGATGAAGCAGCTGCATTAGGTGGGGCAGCCTCCCTCTTCTTTACAGGTCGAATAGGGATGGTGATCACGGGAAGATGGTTCTGGCTGACTGCAAAGAAACAAATTGAACAGGGAGCACCCATCGATGTAGGGGTCGCACCGATCCCGCATGCTTTGGGATTGAATAATGTCACTGTTACATACGCATCTGGATGGGCTGTGCCAGCCAATGTTGCAGATAAAAGATTGGCTACAGAACTCGCAGCATGGTTGTCAAGTGAATATGCCCAAAGGCAAAGGTGTTTGGAAGGTGGTCTTGCCATATCGGCAAACAAGAAAATCGCTGAACAACAAGGTGCTTTGAACAAAGTCGATGCTGCTTTTATAGAGATGCTCAGCTTTGCAAGAGTTCCTGTAGGGTCACAGACCAAGTACTACAGACCTTTGTTTGAGAGAACATGGGCTGAGGCCGCTGATCGAATCTTAATCAAAGGAATGTCAGTGAAAGAGAGTTTGGATTGGGCAGCTGACACAATAGACAAAGCCATTCAAAAAGGTGAGTGGCAGTGAAGGAGGGGAAGCCCCCTCCTTTCCTAAAAATGGAGGGTTTAAAATTGAGCACAAGGACAAAGCTTTACCTGATCTTGTTCACCATTTCTTTCGTGGGAATAATCTTTTTTTCTTCAGTGTTTTACTTAAGATCGAGATTCTTTCAATACAAAAAAGGTGTAGAAAGTGACATTGCAAGAGTGAGCCTTTTCTATGTGAAAGGTGAACTTTATGATTTTGGAAAAACGATCTTTGATCTTTTGAAGAACGAGGATATTTCTATTTCTAAGCTTGAAGATATAAGTCGTATTATGTGTGAGAAATGTTCGTTTTTAGTCTGGATGGATATAGATGGAAACACAATAACTGAATTAGGTACTCTGCCAGACGAAGATTTATACCTTGATCCTTTAGTTCAATCTGTGTTGTATGGAGAAAACTACACCTTTATGTCGGACATGTATCCTTTGGACGAAGCTCTACAGATTAGAACCGCAATGATAGTGCAATCTGATCAAAGTGATGAACTCATCGTTCTTGCAGGTAGGACAATTCCCACAGATTACTTCTTTAGAGCTGGTCAGTTCTTTGGAAGAAAGGTGTTTTTTGTATCGAAAGATGGCAAAGTTTTTGGGGAAGGCCTCCCCGTGAGTGATGATCTTCTCAAAAGAGTTAAGGCCAGCCAGAGGGTGGAAACAGAGGTTACAAAAGATGGAAGAATGATAAGTGTTATGCCTTTTTTAGATTTTGAACAATGGGGAACGAAAGGATTTCTTGTTAACTCCATAGATATTAAGCAAGCGCAAAGTAAACTTTTAGAACTTCAGTTTATCAACGCCATCTTGTTTATAATCTCTACTTTGATTCTAATCTTTGGAATTTTGAAGGCTTTGAACAAAAGATTAAAAGCTATGTTTGTTCTTTTCCTGTTTTCTGTTCCGCTGTTTCTTTCAATAGTCTTTGTCTTCCTTTTTCAAATGCCAAAAGTCTTGGAATCTGAGTATAAAGAATACGTGAAACTGACTGCCAAGACTCTGGAAAGATTTGGGCAGACTTGGTTAAGAATAGAGGAACTTGAAGAAATAAAAAGAACACTGGGCGTTCAAGTTCTTTTGATGGAAAATAAAAATGTGATTTCCGCTACGTTGAGGAAGAATATACTCGATACGTTGGCAAAATGGTCATTGGTAGGAACTTTCAATACAGTTGAAATGGGAGAACTTGACGTCAACAGAGTTCGTCACACTTATTTGGTTTTACAAAAAGATGACCAGCGTCTTTATCTTTTGAAAGAAAAAACGCCACTTGTAAATGATTTGACGAGTATTAGGTTCATGGGGTCGATCTTATCCATAGTAACTATTCTCTTTGTTGTGATACTTGGTTTTGCAATAAAGAACGCAGACCGACCAAGATTCCTTAGAGCCACGTTGATTGGGTATATCTTTTTGGCACCTGCTCTAATCCACCTTTTATGGTGGGCCGCTGGGCCTGTCGTTTTTTCATTCTACTTAGCCTTCCACAGATGGAACGTAATAGATCCAGCCAAGCCCTTTGTGGGATTTGATAACTTTAAAGAGCTATTTCAAGACAAACTTTTCTGGAACGCTATGAAGAATACCGTCTTATTTTCGCTCCAGGTTCCTATCGGTATGTTCTTCTCTCTGCTCGTGGCGATCGCGGTCAACCGACAGACTAAGAGGATGGCATTATTGCGTACAATATACTATTTACCAGCCGTGACTGCAGGTGTCTCTACAACAATAGTCTGGAGATGGATTCTGAATAGGGATTTTGGCATACTCAATTATGTACTGGGATTTTTGGGTATTCCAAAAATTCCGTGGTTGACTTCACCAAACACGGCTTTGATCGCCATAATGTTGATGAGTATCTGGCAGTCTCTGGGTAGTCAGATGATAATTTTCTTAGCGGGTCTTCAAAGCATACCCCAAACTTTCTATGAGGCTGCCAGCATAGATGGTGCCAATTCCTTCCATAAATTTCGTTTCGTAACTATTCCACTACTAAAACCAACGACTGTTTTTGTTCTCGTTACC
>JBKBIU010000152.1:0-4080 GCA_046294065.1 Pseudothermotoga sp. | reverse complement strand
AGCAGTTCCTTATAGTCTTTGTATCTCTTTGGTTTATACCCAAGAGTGCTGTAAATCTTCTCGGCGGTTTTCTCGGCCTTTTCAAGGTTCAAATCACAGACAGCTACCAATTTCACAAATTCCCTGTTTTCAATTACAGCCTCAATGTGTTTTGGAGAGATTCTCCCGCACCCAATCAGAGCCATTCTGAGCGCCAAGTAGTATCACCTCTCATGATCTTGTATATTCGTTCTGAGGTTCTTCCGTCACCGAAAGGGTTTTCAACAAAATCCACTTTTTTCTTATAGGCTTCGTTCAAAGCTTCATAGACTGTGTCAAAAGATGTGCCTGCAAGTATACCAAGCCCTGCCTCGATCAATTCGGGTCTTTCAGTCGTTTGCCTTGTGACTACAACGAATTTTTTGAAAGATGGTGCTTCTTCTTGAATTCCACCTGAATCTGTCAAGACGAACTTTGCACCATCTAAGAGCGAAAGAAAGTGTAAATAATCAACAGGTTCCATGAGGACAAAATCTGGGTTGTCATCAATTACTTGGTTGACAATCTCTCTGACCTTTGGGTTTTTGTGAACTGGGAAGACCACCTTGAGATCGTTTTCTCGTACAAACTTGATTGTTGCAGCGAGAATAGATTTCATCTTTTCGCCAATGTTCTCTCTGCGGTGGAGCGTCATCAAGATATACCCATCTGAATCGATGAGCTCTTTTCTCAAAGAGACCATATCGACCCTTTCTCTTATGAGCTTTAATGCATCTATGACAGTATTACCAACCACAAAGATTCTGCTTTCCTCTACACCTTCTCGCAACAGATTTTCCTTTGCTCTCTTGGTGGGCGCAAATAAGTATTTGCATGATACATCGATCAACCTTCTGTTCAATTCTTCAGGGAACGGATCGTAAAGATTGTTGCTCCTCAGTCCAGCTTCGATGTGCGCCACGGGGATAGAAAGATGAAAGGCGCACAAACTGGCTGTAAAAGCAGTGGTTGTGTCACCCTGTACGAAGACTATATCGGGTTTTTCCTTTACTAAAACTGCTTCAAGCCTTTCCATTACCCGTGAGACTATCATGTTCAAGGACTGGTTTTGAGTCATGACATTCAGATCGTAATCAAGTTTTATATTAAAAACTTCTACCATCATGTCCATCATTTCTCTGTGCTGTGCCGTTGCAATCGTAATAGTTTCTTCGTTGCGGTCTTTGAAATACAGGATCACTGGGGCAATTTTTATGACCTCTGGTCTAGTACCAAAAATAAAACACGATTTCATTGATCTACCTCCACAGCCTTTGTAAATCCCTTCGAATCTATGGCAACACGCATCAAAAGATCTTCAGTCTCAATTTCCATAACCGCCTCATGCTTCAAATCTGCGTACGCCAGGATTCTGAAAGATTTCACTGTTACATCACAAGTGGGAACAAACATAACCCTTGCATATCTCTTAAAATAAAAGTTGCTGACTTTCGAGTTTTCTGACAAGATAGAGACAGCACCAAACAGAAAGGACTTTTCGAGAAAATCTTCATATTCTTTTGCTTCTAAAAGTTGAACAGAATTATTATGGACCGAACCAAAGCATATGAGTTCACCGTTTATATACTCTGGTATTAATCCCTCGGCCTTTTCGTAGGTGACGATTCTTTCAAAAGCTGTTTTGCTAAGCACGATGATCCTGCCTGTATATTTCACAAAATCTGAGGCTTTCAATCTCCTGATCACATTCAAAGACAGAGGATATCGCATCACTAGCATCTTTACAACTCCTCTCATCTTGTTACAAACAGTGTCAGCTTGTCGATGAAATTCATAAATGGACTCATCACAAGTGGCATGATCCAAAGAACAACCAAGGCTAACAAAAATAATACGCCGTACACTTCATATTTTAGATACCACTCTGTATAGTCTTCTGGAAGGAGGGCACCCAGTATTCTTGAACCGTCGAGTGGTGGTATGGGGAACAATGAAAAGATGACATATGTGAGACTGAACTTTGAGGCCTTAAAGAGTGTTTCAAAAACATAGCTATCCTTGTTCTGTAATGATCGTGCGAATAATCCATATATCAAAAAACATAAAGCTCCAACTATTGGTCCCACAAATGAGACAAACAGGAAGGTTTTCTTCCTTCCTTTGAGGTTCCAAGGCCTTATGGGGACAGGCCGTGACCAACCAAAATCAAGAAATATAAATGTTATAGTGCCTATGGGATCAAGGTGGACAAATGGATTGAGTGAAACACGCCCCACCTTTGCTGGTGTCTGATCGCCAAAGAAGATGGCAAGCCGTGCCTTGAGATACTCACGGGGCACGACTGTTAAGATCACTGCAATGAAACCTATTATCACAATCTCTATGATATGCTTGAGATAGTCGATTATTACCAAAACAAGACACCTCGAGCTGATTTTAACACACCAGGCATAGGTTTAGTCAAAAAATCGGCGACGAAGCTTTTCTCACATGATTATGACCAATCTAAAACAATTGTTAATTATTATATACCAGTTGATGGACTTTCTTTGATCTTCATGTGTGCATTTCTATCTCCTGGTATATTTTCCTGGGGGTGATACAGTGAAGGTAGTGGAGGTTAATGATCTTAAGAAAAGCTATGGTAATTTTAAGGCTCTAAAGGGGATTACTTTTGAGATCCAGAAAGGTGAAATCTTTGGCCTTATAGGTCCAAATGGCGCTGGCAAGACTACCACTTTAAGGATCATTTGTACTTTATTAAAGCCTGATGCAGGAACTGTGAAGGTTTTCGGATACGATCTTTTGAAGGAACCTCAGGAAATTAGAAAGGTTATAAGTTATCTTCCAGAGGACGCAGGCGCTTATAAAGAGCTCACTGGTCTTGAATATCTAAAGTTCATTGCCAAGTTCTTTGCAAGAGATGAGAAGGATTTTCAGCAGATAGTTGAAGAAGGGGTACAACTGTCCGGTTTGTCTGATCGCCTGAAAACAAAGGTAAGCACATACAGTAAAGGTATGACCAGGCGACTTTTAATAGCGAGAGCATTGATGATTAGTCCCAAGTTGGCTGTCCTGGACGAACCCACATCAGGTCTGGATGTATTGAGTGCTCGTGAGGTGAGAAATAAAATAAAGGAGTTTGTCAAAAATGGTGGAACTGTACTTCTTTCGTCGCATAATATGCTTGAAGTTGAGTTTCTCTGTGATCGAGTAGCCCTTATAAATAACGGCCAGATTGTAAAAAGTGGTACACCAAGTGGCTTGAAAGAGGAGTTTGGTGTATCAAATGTTGAGGAAGTCTTCACAGAGGTGATACGATGTTCTGGAACTTGTTGAAAAAAGAACTCAGAGAAGTTTTAACGGTGTCCAGTTTTATCGTTGTAATAGTAATATCTTTTGTCTATGCCTTTATCGGTAAGACCGTGGGCAACATTGAAACAGAAGCATTGAAAAAACCAATGGTAGCCGTTGTTAACTTTGATAAAGAAAACCTGGGAACAATTTTTGAACAAAGTATAGCTAATTTTGCACAGGTCATTTACTCGGGGCAGAATCTACAGGAAGGCCTAAAGAATTTACAGCAAAATGGTGGAACGGCACTCCTTCTTATAGATCAAGACTTCACTAACAGTATCAAGTCAAACGAAAAAGGGAAGATAAAGGTATTCTGGCTTTTGAAAGGACTTGGCTTAGCTGACACTATTTCATCGAGTGTTCTTGAAAAGTTGTTTGAGAATGTTGAAAATCAAATACGAATGGTTTTGGTGAACCAACATGGTATCGAGGATCCACACTTTTTACTTGATCCTATTGAAAAAGTTGACGCAACCTTCTTCAATGAGAGAACATTTGAGGGACTTTCGCCTTCACAGCTTTTGAACATTACAAGTTCCCAAAGTACTATGACATCGGTTGTGATGATGATGCTCATAATCATGGCTGGCAGTACGGTGATCGCTTCAATGGGACTGGAGAAAGAAAACAAAACACTGGAAACTCTTATGACGATGCCCGTCAAAAGAAGTTACATCGTTTTCTCAAAGATTCTCGCAGCAACAATCTCAGGACTGGTAATGGCAGGAATATACATGGTTGGAT
>JBKBIU010000151.1:0-4124 GCA_046294065.1 Pseudothermotoga sp. | reverse complement strand
TTGAAAAAGAGGTATTGCGTGTTATCATTGTTGATAGTAAACTCTTTGTTGTTTTTCACAGAGATATCACGCAAGGAACCAATAATCAGACTTTATTTCATCCCACTGATATTTTCAGGATTGCTGTCAGATCGAATGCAGTTGCATTGATTCTTGTTCATAATCATCCATCTGGAGATCCAACACCGAGCGAAGAAGATAAAAGAGCAACCCAATTGATATTCGATGCAGCCAATATACTTGGTATCAGATTGATAGACCATCTGATAGTGGGTAGGGAAAGTTATTATAGTTTCAGAGCACACGGTTTATTGGAGGACAGTGTGAATGGAAGAAGAGAAGGACGAAAGGATTTTGAACCTACTGAGACTAAAAATGGAATTAGAAAAAGATCTTGAAAAAAAAGGGGTGAGACCCAAGGAACAACCCAAGAAAGACATCACTCCATCAAGATCTAAGATAGTCTTAGAGGAAGAGTTGAATATACCTGTTCAAGACATACACTCCATCTATGATCTGAATTATTTTACTTATGGCGAGAATGATTCTCTTATAGTGCGCTCCATCCAAAAGAAAATTGGTCAGGTCGAGGATAGAGTCCACAGGGTTTTTTTGGAACGGTTGAAATCATTTATAGAAGGCGATTTTTCACAATGGAACTGTCTAGAAGAAAAGAGTGTTTACTTTGATGCACTGAATTTGACAAGAGAGTTGTATGCAACTTGTAAACCACCTGTGGAACCTGTAAAGAATTTGTTGAAAGAGTATCCAACCTCGGTTGTCGCATTACTGTCGGTTGCTGAAGTTTTGCTCTTTGCTGGCAGATTTCGTGATGCTGCAAGGCTTTTCAGATCAGCCTTCAATATTTTGAAAGATCCTTATATCGGACTTGTACTCGAAGCTTACGACACCGGGCAGGTGAGTAATACTATCTTTGCAAATTGTGTATCACAAGGCGGCTATAAACTTCTGATATTGTTGATTTCTGCGTTGACAGAAGATGTAGAAAGAGCCATTAAGATGGCAGATCTTTTGGATAGAAGGTCTTATTCCTGTGCCAAATATGCTGCCTGTAAGGCAAAGATGTTAAAGAGTGATGAATATACATTTTGTCCAAGAATAAATGTTCTCAACCAAGCGATTGATTATGCAAATAAGGGATCTTTCGACAAAGATTTGATTGAGGCTCTGTCTAGTTTTGACCCACAAGCGTTGTTATTACCTCTGAGTGAAGCGGTTGCCAAGAAAAATTTTGATGGTATAAGAGAATATTTGCATAGATTGATTAATTCATCGGAATCTGTTGTATTAGTTCCTGTAAATAGGACTAACTTACCTGTTTGCCTTAGAGGTATTTTTGGTCGATGGACGCTAAACAAAAATTTGGTGTATGTCGATGATCCTGAAGAAGGTGCAAAGAAACTTATTGAGTTAGTAGCTCGCTTTGGTGATGTTCAGGTTTTGTTCAAAGATATGGAGTTCCTTAGACTATATTATGGCGAACGTCATTGTAGAAATCTCTATAGGAGGGTGTAGTATGTTGAGCAGAGAAGAGGCCTTTGAACTTGTAAAGAAAAATATCAAATCAAAGAACCTTGTCAAACATTGTCTTGCCGTTGAGGTTGTCATGAAGGCTCTCGCTCGAAAGTTGGGTGAAGATGAGGAGCTTTGGGGACTTACAGGCTTACTGCATGATCTGGATTATGATTATACCAAGGATGATCCTGAAAGTCATGGGTTCAAGACTGTTGAATTACTCAAGGATTACGACCTTCCAAAATCTGTTTTAGATGCCATATTGGCTCATTGCGAGAAAAAAGAAATCGTGACAAGGATGGAGAAGGCCATCTATGCCGCCGATCCCGTGACAGGATTTGTTGTGGCTGCTGCGTTGATAACGCCCGAAAAATCCCTTTCGGTGATCGACACAGATTTTTTAGTTCGTAGATTCAAGGAAAAACTCTTTGCAAAAGGGGCAAGTAGAGAACAAATGAAGAGTTGCGAGCAACTTGGTCTATCTCTTGAAGAATTTTTGACTTTGTCCTTAGACGCCATGAAAACGATAAGTAATGAACTGGGTTTGTGAGGTGTTTTTCATGAACAATATAGAGTATGCCATTGAAGAGAAGATAGTGAAATACAAAAAGGAGTACTCATTCCAAATTAAAGACAGAGTAGTAACTATGGATGAACTGAGACAATCTATCGAACATACCTTACTCAAACCTATTGCTACTGTGGAGGAGATATCAGTACTGTGCGATGAGGCTCTTAGATATGGTTTCTACGGTGTATGTGTGAATCCCTCTTTTGTTGAACATGCAGTTAAAAGACTGAATGGTTCTAAAGTAAAGGTAGTGAGTGTGGTCGGATTTCCACTGGGTGCCACTACACAGTTCGTCAAAGCAAGAGAAGCAGCGCATCTGATCGAACTCGGTGCAGACGAAATAGACATGGTAATTCATATAGGAATGCTCAAATCAAAGGAATGGATGTACGTTTATGAAGACATCAGCTCGGTAGTTGAGGCTTCTGGTGACAGACCGGTGAAGGTTATAATTGAAACATGTTACCTGAGTGAAGAGGAAAAAATAGCTGCTTGCGTGCTGAGCGAATTAGCGAAAGCAAAATTTGTGAAGACTTCCACAGGTTTTGGGACAGCTGGAGCAACACCTCAAGATGTTCATCTTATGAAATGGTGCTCTGACAAGCTTTTAGTTAAGGCATCTGGTGGCGTTAGAACTTTTTCCCAAGCAGCTGAATTGATAAAGGCCGGTGCCAGTAGAATAGGTACGAGTTCGTCAGTTAAGATACTTTCGGAGGGGGTGAATGGATGAATTTTGCTAAACTCTCAATAAGAGAGTTTGTTGAAAAGGTTTCAGACAAGAGTCCAACACCGGGCGGTGGCGCCGTTAGTGCAGTGGTTGGAGCTTTAGCAGCTTCTTTGGTAGAGATGGTTGCGAATTTGACACTCTCAAGACCAGATTATTCAGATTGGCACGCCGAGATGGAAAGAGTTGTTAGCTTGATGCAAGAAAAACGTGTTTTGCTGCTCGATTATATAGATCTTGATGTAAAAGCTTTTGATCAGGTCATGAGTGCCTATAAATTGCCAAAGGAGACAGCCGAGGAAAAGGAGAAGAGAAGCTTAGCAATACAAGAGGCATTGAAAGGAGCAGCGCGCATACCTTACGAGACCTGTCGGCATGTTAAAGAGATTTTGAAGGTGTCGGTGATCGTTGCGGAGTGGGGTAATATAAATGCTATTTCTGATGTTCTCAGCGCGGCAGAGCTTGCAGCAAGTGCCTTTTATTCTGCCAAAGCGAATGTTTTGATAAATTTAAAATCCATTAAGGATGATAGATTTAAAGAAAATCTTTTGCATGAAATGAAAACCTTTACAGGTGAAGTGGAAGGAGCGCTCAAGAGTGTTAGAGAAATCACAGCACAGAGAGCAAGTATTAGGGTTTGAGATAAAATTTCGTAATGGAAAGGCACGGGTTGGTGCAATTCATACAGCACATGGTGTCTTTGACACTCCTATTTTTATGCCCGTTGGAACTAATGGAAACGTTAAGTTAATGCGTGCTGACGAGTTGAAGCAAATAGGAGTGGGCATTCTTTTGGGAAATTCCTATCATTTGGCTGTTAAACCTGGATTGGACATTATAAAACTTCATGGTGGCTTGCATAACTTTATGGGCTGGAACGGTGGTATACTTACTGATAGTGGAGGATTTCAGGTCTTTAGTCTTAGAGACTTACGACAGATAAATGACGATGGCGTGCTGATAAGATCACCAGTTGACGGTTCTAAGTTGTTTTTGACACCAGAGCTTTCGATGGAGATACAGAAGGTCTTGGGTTCAGATATTGTTATGGTTCTTGACCATTGTCCTGGACCCATGGAGAGTTATGAAGAAGCTCTTGGGTCTTTGAAACGTACTCAGCAATGGGCAGATAGATGTTTGAGATATGGTGTGAAGGAAGGGCAGATGTTATTTGCAATAGCACAAGGGGGGGTGTACGAAGATCTTCGACGACTGAGTGCGCAGGGACTTTCTGAGCTGCCATTTGATGGTTTTGCAGTAGGGGGGTTGAGTCTGGGGGAAGAGTTTGAAAAG
>JBKBIU010000150.1:0-4166 GCA_046294065.1 Pseudothermotoga sp. | reverse complement strand
GGTTGTTGTTCACGATGGCGCGGTGTTAAAGACTCACGTTCATACTAATAGCCCAGGTATTGTGATAGAAGAAATATTGAAATATGGAGAAATACTGAAGGTAAAAGTGGACAACATGAAAATGCAACATGAACACTTAGTTGGCCAAGTTGATGAACAGCCCAAAAAGTATGGTTTTGTTGCTGTTTCACCAGGGCATGGTATATCGGAGGTTCTGAGAAATCTCGGGGTGGATCAAATAGTTCGTGGCGGTCAGACAATGAATCCGAGTACAGCCGATCTGAAATTCGCCATAGACAAAGTGAAGGCTGAGATAATCTTTCTGTTTCCTAACAATCCCAATATAATACTTGCTGCGAAACAAGCTGCTGAGAATACGAAAGACAAACAAGTGATAATAATACCCACTCAAACGGTTCAAGAGTGTATTTCAGCTATGATGGGCTTTGATCCTAACGAAGAACCAAACAAATTGGAAGAGAAATTCATCCGGGCTACGGAATATATCATTTCGTTGTGCATCACTCGCGCTGTGAGAGATGCAAAACATAATGGCACTAAGATCAAAAAAGGTGAGTACATGATTATGCGAGGTAAGAAGCTTGTGTCACATGGGCAGTCTCTCAAGCAAGCTATGACTAGAGCTTTGACGGCTCTCGATCTTCGTGGAAGAGAAATAGTAACGATCTTCACGGGTCAGGATGCTGTTGATGCTGAAATTGATGTGATCAAGGAAGTTATAGAAAGGGCAGTCGATCGAGTGCAGATCGATATTCATGAAGGTGGTCAACCACACTATCCCTATCTTTTGATGATTGAATAAGGGGCAACTGCCCCTTATTTAATCTGAAATCTTCATAACAACCTTTCCACATTCACCTTTCATCATCAAATCAAAACCTTTTTGCCATTCCTCAAAGGGAATAATGTGTGTCACCACCTTGGATAGATCGACCTTCCCACTGCTTAGAAGTTGATCTGCTATTCTCCAAGTTTCAAAGATTTTACGCCCTGTTATACCATAGAGTTTTATACCCTTAAATGTTATGAGTTCATCGATCAAAAGTCGTACTTTTGTACCAAAGACACCCAAGATAGAAGCCGTTCCACCGCGTGTAAGGGTTTTTAAACCTTGTTCGAGAGCATCTGCATTACCTGACATTTCCAAAAGTACGTCAACACCATCGCCACTGGTAATATTCATTATGGTTTCATACAGATCTTCTTGAGTTGGATCTATCACTACATCTGCACCATTGCTCTTTGCAAGGTTTTTTCTGTATGGTTTGATCTCTGAAGCTATTATGAATGAAGCACCAGCGGCTCTTGCAACCTGAACTGCCATTGCACCTATAGGGCCTATACCAGTTATCAGAACGGTTTTACCTGCTAAATCTTCCACTAAAGCTGTATGAACTGCGTTTCCAAAGGGTTCCATGACCGATGCAAAGTCAGGTGAGATCTTTGGTGAAACCTTCCAGAGAATCGTTTGAGGTACTTTGGCATACTCGGCGAATGCCCCATCAATATCAACACCCAGTATTTTCATGTTCTTGCATACGTGTCTTCTGTTGGTTTTGCATTGATAGCATTCTTGGCATGGAATATGTGTTTCTGCGGCGACAAAATCACCCACTCGAATTGTCTCAACTGCTTCTCCGACCTGTTCAACTATCCCTGCAAACTCGTGGCCTATTATCATAGGTGGTTTGATATGACTCTTTGCCCAGTCATCCCATTTGTAGATATGGACATCTGAACCGCAGATGGAACTCCTTTTCACCTTCACAAGGACCTCTGCTGGTTTTAGATCAGTGGGTTTTTGAACACTTTCCATTGTCAAACCGGCCGCCATGTGTGTCTTTAGAATAGCTTTCATTCTAATCCCTCCTTGTTCCCAAGTAGAGCTTACATCAAATGACTTTAAATTCAAAATTCACTTCCAAGTCAGTTAAAGTTTTCAGAGGAAGATAAAAGTTGTAAAATACAAATGCAATGAATAGAGGGAGGTGTGATAGATGCCTTTGAGCAGAATAACGAAAATACTTGATGGGGAGCTACAGCAATTAAGAAATGAAGGGCGTGCGAAAGGAAAGGAATTTGTCGTAACAGATATTAAAAAACCGGAGGGTGAAAAAGGACCGAGATTTTTCCTGAAAGGTTACGGAAACAAGGAATTCATAAGAATGAACTCTAATTCCTATCTTGGAATGTCTTTAAGAGAAGAAATAATACAAATTGAAGAACAGACAGCCAGAAGGTATGGCGTTGGACCTGGTGCGGTGAGATTCATAAGTGGTACTTATTTGCCTCACAGAGAGCTCGAAAAAAAGCTTGCACAGTTTCATTCCAGAGAGGATGCAATGATATTCAGTGCAGCATATGTAACGGTAATCGGTGTGATCTCTTCACTCACAAACTCTGAGACGATTATTATAAGTGATGAACTGAATCACAACTGTATTATAAACGCTGTGAGACTTTCAAGACCAAAAGACAAGTTCGTTTACAAACACTTAGATATGAATGATCTTGAAGAAAAGATAAAGGACAGTGTTGGTAAAGCAAAAAGAGTTCTTGTCATTACCGATGGTGTTTTCAGTATGCGTGGAGATTATGCACCATTAAACAAAATAGTCCATATTGCGACCAGTTATGATAAATATTTTGAAGAAAACATAATCGTTATCGCCGATGATTCTCACGGTGTAGGTGCCTTTGGAGAGACAGGAAGAGGGACAGAAGAGGTAGTTGGTACGCAGGTTGATCTTTTAATTGGAACTCTGGGGAAAGCTTTTGGTGTGAATGGTGGGTATGTTGTTTCAAGCCAAACTATGATCACATATCTCAGAGAGAAGGCTATTACATATATTTATTCAAATCCAATCACGCCTGCAGAAGCTTCATGTGCTCTTAAGGTTCTTCAGATCTTGGATAGTGACGAGGGTAAAGAGAGATTAAAATATTTAAGACAGCTGACAAAGAGATTCAGGGAAGGCTTGGTTAAGATCGGTTATGAGACTATCATGAGTGATCATCCGATCGTCCCATTGCTTGTAAGGGACACGAAAAAAACAGCTGACATGGTGCAGTACCTTATAGAGAATGGCATTCTTGCCACTGGTCTGAACTTTCCTGTAGTTCCAAAGGGTGATGAAACGATAAGGTTTCAAATAAACGCAGATCATACAGTTTCTGATATTGATTTTGTTCTGAAAGTGCTTGAAAATTATAAGAAAGCAAGGTGGGATATCCTTTAATCTTTCTGTAAGTTTGACTCATTGTGTAGCAAATTGTATAATCAAAATAGATTAATCCTCGAAGGGAGGTAGAGGGAATGAAAAAGGTATTTGCAGTGCTGATGCTTGTTGTTGCGGCTTTCGTCTTCGCACAAACTGTTAACTGGGCTTTCTTGCAGGAACCTATTTCGCTCAATATCTGGGATTACCTTGGTCCAAACGCAACTGTGTGGACGGGTTATGTCATGGGGCCAAGAATTGCTGGATTGTACTCCTACTCAGATGTGAGATTTGACTGGATCCCAGCACTTGCTGCAGATCTTCCCGATCTTGAACAGGTGGGAAACGAGTGGGTATACACCGTTAAGCTCAGGACAGATGTCACATGGTCAGACGGAACAAAATTTTCTGCTGACGATGTTGTTTGGACCATGAATACAGTAAGAAAACTCATAGTCGATTATGGATTGGGTGGAAACTGGGCCAGTTATGTTGCCCCCGATTATTTTGTCAAAGCAGAAAAGATCGATGACTTCACAGTGAAAATTCGCTTCACACAGCCAAGTCTTGCAAAGGCAAACTTTGGTACACTTATGGTGCCTATTCTCCAGAAGAAATACTGGGAGCCAAAGATTGAAGCGGCTCTTAAGACTGCTAATCCACTTCAGACTATTTACAACTACGATGTCTCCGACGAACCAATTCTCGGTGCATTTTTGTTGAAAAAGTGGGAAAAGGGAGCTTTCATAGAAGTCAATGCTCGGAAGGATTATTTCGACACTGGTAGTGTGCTGACTCTTTACAAGAATGGTGCGGTATCCATCAAGAATCCAAAGACGGGATTTGAATGGTCTGGCTACGGTGAACCAACGGGTGAAAAGCAATTGGAACTTGTCACGGGTCCCTATGTGGACAGCATAATCTACA
>JBKBIU010000149.1:0-4169 GCA_046294065.1 Pseudothermotoga sp. | reverse complement strand
AGGAGATAGATTTTGCTTTTAGTGTTGGAGACCAAGTCAGGGTCCGTGGCAATCTTTACTATGAGAGAAGAAAACCAGCCCTTGCTCTGAGGCTTATAACCCGAAAAATTAGGACATTCGACGAACTGGGACTTCCACAAATACTCAAAGATTTCACAGAGAGAGATTCGGGTTTGATATTGGTTGCAGGCCCAACTGGTAGTGGAAAGTCAACTACTTTAGCCGCAATGATAGACTATATCAATGAAAATCATCCCTATCACATAATTACGATCGAAGATCCCATAGAATATGTTTTCACAAACAAGAAATCCATAATACATCAAAGAGAACTTGGACAAGATACTAAAAGCTTTCATGATGGTCTAAAGTATGCTTTGAGACAGGATCCTGATGTGATACTGGTAGGTGAAATGAGAGATCTTGAAACTATGGCCTTGGCACTCACTGCAGCTGAAACAGGACATTTGGTCTTCAGTACAATACATACCAACAGTGCAGCGAGTGCACCAGAAAGAGTTATAGATGTTTTTCCTGCTCATCAACAAAAACAGATAGCTTTACAACTTGCCAATACGCTTGTTGCTATAATTTATCAAAGACTATTACCTCGTGCTGATCAAAAAGGAATGGTACCAATTCTTGAGATACTGATTGGTACTGCCGCCGTCAAAAACTTGATAAGGGAGAACAAATTGCATCAGATAGAATCGATAATGCAAACAAGTGCAAAGCAGGGAATGGTACTCTTCGATGATGCTCTCTTCAAAGCTTACGCCAATGGCTATATAGACAGATCGCAAATCTACGAATACGCAAGAAATCCTGAGGAAATGAGGCGAAAAGTGGGATGATGGATGTTATAGAATCTGTGGTTCAAAAGATCAATGATAGAATGAACGAACTGGAAGCCAAGTTGACAGATTCTAAACTCGATCCTGAGCAGATAAAGTCGTTGTCTGTCGAATATTCTAACTTAAAGGAAATCCTGGAAACATATGAACAACTAAAATCTGCCGAGGAAGAAATCGATTTTTGGCAACAAGCCTTGCAGGAAGATCCTTCCCTGGAGATCGAACTGGAAAAGGCAAAAAAAGAGTATGACAAGAAAATGACTCAATTGATATCACAACTATTGCCAGTGAAGGAACACAACAATGTCATAATTGAAATCAGAGCGGGCACAGGAGGCGAGGAGGCTGCGTTGTTTGCGGCAGATCTTTATCGTATGTACACAAGGTACGCCGAACGAAAAGGTTGGCAGGTAGAGCTCTACGACTTTCACGACACGGGTCTCGGTGGTTTTAAAGAAATCGTTTTTCTCATAAGGGGTAGATCCGCTTACAAATTCTTGCGACTGGAGAGCGGTGTACACAGAGTCCAGAGAATCCCTGTGACCGAATCTTCGGGTAGAATACACACCTCGACAGCTACAGTTGCTGTATTACCAGAGGTGACAGATGTTGAGATATACATAGACCCAAAAGATATAAAAATTGATACCTTCAAAGCATCCGGTCACGGTGGACAGTATGTAAACAAGACCGAGTCTGCCGTTAGAATAACACATCTTCCTACGGGAATGATTGTGTCTTGTCAAAGTGAGAGGTCGCAGCATCAAAATCGAGAAAGAGCGTTATCGATATTGCGTGCAAAGCTATACGAGATGGAACAAGAAAAAGTTTCAGCAGAGCTTTCTCAGCAAAGAAAAAATCAAATAGGCACAGCAGAGAGAAGCGAGAAGATCAGAACTTACAATTTTCCACAGAATCGTGTAACAGACCACAGAATCAACTACACAACCTATAGACTCAAGGATATTTTGGACGGCGATTTGGACGAACTGATAACCAAACTCCTTGAAGATGAACTGGTAAAACTACTTAAACAAAAGAATGCCGTTTCCACTCATTGATACGTTTTTGAAGCGAGCTTACTGTAAATCTTATCAACAAGAGGTCTCAAATTATCTTTTGCTGCTTGTTTTGAATATTCGTACAACAGCATGTTGGTAAACCACTTTTCGGAAGAGTTCCTTGGTATCAGATTAGATTGAGGAATAGATTCGTACATTTTCTTGAAAATGTCGTAAAAGAGAGAACCAACAAACTCAGAACAGGCGTTCCACAGTCTGTCCTGTCGTTTAGCATTAGAGATATATGAAATCGTCAATTACATCACCACCAGATCTGCGAGTAAAACACCTGCACTGTGCATTGTTTGCAAGATGGCTATGATGTCCTGAGGAGTGGCACCAAGACTTTTCAGGGCTGTCACTAACTCGGAAACCGTCGCGTCCGACTGTTTTTCCGATAAAACCTTACCGTTCTTTACACTTATGTTGAAGACACCGTATGATAAGGTGAAGTCCAGTACCTTGACATTGCCTCCAAAGACAACTGTACCTGTCTTCTCGTTTATCACGATCTTCGCAGGTTGATCAACAGAAACTTCTATCTCTTCGATCAGAGAGAGAAAACTGACGACATCGTCTTCAAATACCGAGGGAATCTGTGTTCTTATAGATGATGCATCAATTGCCTTTGCTAACTTTCTGTCAAAGGTAGTGTTTATGGCCTGTGCGACTCTCGCCGCTGTTGTGAAGTCAGGCGTCCTTAAGAGAATTGTGACACTATTAGATTCGACAAATTCAGATGGAATTTCCCTTTCAACTATTGCACCATTGGGGATATATCCAACTATTTTATACTTACTCTGAAGATTTGCGGAAACCTTTACCTCGCTTCCACCAATACTGACATTGCCCTGAGCAACGGCGTAGACGTTGCCATCGGCTCCATACAAAGGAGTTTGAACCAACAAACCACCCTGCAAAGATTTCGCATCGCCTATCGATGCAACTACCACATCAAGTCTCATTCCTTCTTTGTAGAATGGGGGAATATCAGCTAGCACCATTACAAGCGCGCTATTTCTCGTCTTTAGATCAGCGGCATCTATGCTTATATTGAAGACTTTCGCCATGTTCGCCAAAAGAGTGGAATTGACTTTACCTGAATCTCCTGTGCCATTGAGTCCCACCACCACACCTAAACCAAAGAGCTGGTTGTCTCGAGCACCTCTGAAGATCGCGATGTCTTTTATGCGTGAAGCAGAAAAGATATAAGTCACCAAGAGAGTACACATGAAAAATAGCAAAATCTTTTTCATCGACTCACCTCACAAAAACCATTTAGCAATCGCTGAGAGTATGTAATCAAGCCAAGATTCTTGATCAGGATTCTGTCTGAAAACAAGCTGACCATTCACCCATATTTGACAATTTGCGATCTTAGAAGAGTCAACGGTGTTGTTTGACAATATGTCATCTGGTCTTACGGTTCCACGTATGATTATTTCACTGAGTTGTTCTCCCACTTTAAGTTTTTTATTACCTTCAACGATAAGGTTGCCGTTCTGTATATCCACGACAACGGCAGAGACAGTCAATGTAACTGTGGAACTCAACTGTGCCGATCTTTGTTGTGTGGAGTTGTTTTTTATAGGTATGAACTGCGACAAATCAAACTGAGTTATATTCTTTACAGCACCTGTAAAAAGATTGAGCAGAGCGTTCTCAAAGGCAGTGTTTTCACTGGCTGCATTGATCTTTGGTGTTTCCCTTACGACGATAGTTACTATATCTCCAATCTTGCTTGCCTTACGATCACCAACTATGTTCTTGAACTGATTATTAGTTGAGCTATTCCACAGTGATGTACTGTAAATGGTCAATGTTTGGACTAAGATCAATAAAACGAACACCTTTTTCATCATTTCAGCTCCCTATAACATGTATGGAATAGTCTTCTTTTAAAACCCCATGTATTAGAAAACCTGTCGAGAGATTTCTTGCTCTAATGATTTCTCCAAAATTCCCATCTTGTACAACCCTTACAAGGGTTGTAACTACCACAGAGCCGATCTGAATCGTCGCCGGCAATACTTGTCCTACTTTCACATCTGGTGGCTTGGTCAAATAGAAAAGATCTATCGGCTCACCTTCCTTGAACATTTTTTTGCTCAGTCTACCTACTATGTTTTCGTATCTGTCTGTGAACTGCCCGTTATTTCCAAAGACATTCATCTTAACGAGTGATACGTCTTCTAGCTTTATTACTTCCCCGCTTTTTATGGTTCTACAAGCTACCAAGACATTCCTAAAGACA
>JBKBIU010000148.1:0-4179 GCA_046294065.1 Pseudothermotoga sp. | reverse complement strand
GAACTCCCTTTGACGAATTGAAAGAACCATCCCTCTGATGACACGGGACGTGCCTGCCCAACCAATGAAAGCCAAGATGAAAACTAAAAGTACATATATTTGAGTCGAAGGTAAATCAAGAGGAAGCATGGCTCGCAGCATTATCAAAAGGTAGAAGCCAGGGATGGACATTATAATTTCAGCAAATCTCATCAAAGCCTCATCAACGAGACCACCATAGTAGCCAGATATACCTCCAAAAACCATAGCGAGCGCGAAAGTGATCACCATTCCAATGAAACCGATGGACAACGATATTCTCGAGGCAAAGACTATTCTCGACCAAACATCTCTCCCAAATAAATCCGCTCCCATTATAAAAAGCTTCACATATGGGTTGTTATCGTAGTTATCAACACCAAAAAGATGAAGATTTAAGGGAAACAACCAGAACAGTTTTCCCGTCCAGCTTTTAACAAACCACTTCACTGGATATGTCTTAAAGTCAAAGTCAACAACTTTACCTGTTAACATCTGTACTCTTCCATCTTTTCGCACAATTATGTTGTCTATAGTTTCTGTTATTGCAACAGCTTCTATCTGTTCTTCATCTGTTAAGTCAAACCGCGCACCATAGGCTTTGAAATACACCTCTTGTGCCACAGCAGAGTTAGTTTCAAATCTAGACTTTCCTTTGCTCAAGGCCTCATCATTGTAGCCAAAAAGCAAATACTCTGTGATCCTTGGGCTTTTCTTTACATCAAACCATTCACCATTTATCTTTATACTTTCAATTGATGAAAGTTGAAACCTTATACTTTCAACGCCATCTTTTCCAAGTTCGTAAACCTCTCTCTCACCATTTGGTTTTTCAACAACTATTCTGTTTGGATAAAGCATCTCCCTATAGGTTCTTTCGTAAGTGATCTTGTCGACAAAGGTTATGACTGGGAGAACATAGGCTTTCACACGCTGACCTTTGTACGTTCTGTAAATCTTTGTAGGTGGTGCGTAAGTGTGCCTGAGCGATTGCTCCAGCGGATTATAAGGTGACAGAAAATCTGCAAACAAAGCTATGATATAAAAAATCATTAATATCACAAGGGCAACAACTCCAAGTCTATGTTTAAGAAACGCCCTCCAAATCAATTGACCTCTTGAGAGGTATTTTTCTTGAAATTCTACTTCTTCCGTTTCAACTTCCCCAGTTAACACCTTTCCGTTAGCTTCCACCATTTGTAAAAACCTCCTCAAGTGAGCCTCACTCGTGGATCAACCAAGGCCAGAAGCATATCTGCCACCAAGTTACCAACTACCAAAAGAACAGCACTTATCAAACCACTTGCAATGACAAGGTACATGTCCTGTTGAATCAATGCTTGATAAATTAATCTACCCATCCCAGGCCAACCGAAAACGTTCTCTATGAACAAAGCTCCTCCCAAAAGTCCGGATATGCTAAATCCAAGGAAGGTTATCATTGGATTCACGGCGTTTCGCAGGGCGTGTTTGTATATGACAACCCTTTCGGGCATTCCTTTCGCACGTGCAAATATAACATAATCTTCGTTCAGAACATCTAGTAGCGAACCTCTCATGTACCTCATTAAACTTGCAAAGGAACCAAGGCTCAGAGCAGATACTGGAAGAACCATGTGCCAAAGAATATCTTTGAATTTGTTCCAGGCAGAGAGTTGATTATATGATGTGGATATCATTCCCGAAATCGGGAACCAATTTGTCTTCGCCGCGAGATATAGCATCAACAATCCTAAAAAGAACGATGGCGTCGCGATTAAACCGAGCGCAACTACCGTCAAAATTCTGTCTCCAAAAGAATACTTTTTCAGAGCAGAATATATTCCAGTAACTATTCCTAAAGCCCACGAGAACAACAGAGAACTAACTGAGAGAATCAAGGTGGCATTGACCCTTTCCCAAATCAGGTCCGATACGGGTCTACGGTAATAGAAAGAATATCCCATGTTGCCTTTGAAAAGATTTTTCAACCAGGTGAGGTATTGAACTATCGCTGGCTGGTCAAGTCCGTACTCTTTTCTCATAGCTTCAAGAGTTTGAGCAGAAATGGTCGGATCAAGTCGATATTGGTCGAGGAAATCTCCAGGAGCAGCATACATGATCATGAAGATCATAAAAGATATTATAAACAGTTCTGGTATCGAGATTAATAGCCTTCGGATGATATACTTAAGCAATTGATTCACACTCCTTACTTAAGGAGTGAGGGCAAAACCCTCACTCCTAAAGAATTTACTGTTTCTTCCAAATCCAATCTATGTTCCACAGCATTCCACCAAATGCTGTTGGATCGAGATTCTGGAGCTTGTTGGTATATGCGTAGAGGTACTCTTGCTGGAATGTGTATATTAGAGGTAGGTATTCAGACACAAGTTCCTGATATCTTGAGAACATTTCGAAGACTTTCTTCTGATCGAGGATTTTAACGTTTTCTGCAAAGATTTTGTCAATTTCAACTTCCCACCATGGTGCTTCGTAAACCTGTGGGTCAATGAATTTGGCAACATCTGGATGGAAATTCCAGAAATGCAATGTTCCTTTCAATGCCCAGACGTTTCTTCCACCTTGTGGCTCATCGCTACCAGTCAAACCAATGACTATGGCTTCCCAATCTCCAGTGTTGAGCATCTTCTCAACGAGTAAGTTGAAGTCAAGCGGCACAAAGGTAACTTCTATACCAAGTTTCGCAAGTTCATCTCTCATTATGTTACAAGTTCCTTCGCGCTGCGTGTTACCTGCGTTGGTCATGAGGATGAAGCGCACTCTGTTGCCTTCTGAGTCAAGCAAGTTACCCTGCGCATCCCATTTAAATCCACCAAGCTCAAGCATCATCTTTGCATAATCCAAATCATATGGGTATTTTCTCAAGGCGGCGTCGTTGAAGTAAGCAGCGGCAGCTTCGCTTATTGGTCCCCACTGGGCTCTACCGAGTCCTGAAAGCAGTGTGTCAATCATGAGATCCTTAGGCATTGCGTAAGCTATTGCCCTTCTAAAGTATTCATTTCTAAACCAAGCTCTTTTCACAGGATCTGGGCAGTTGAAGTTGAGCGTCAAGAAGGTCGTTCCAAAGGTTGGTCCACCCATTCCGACGACCCAGCCTTTATCTTTTGCCTTGTTCTTGATCTCTGGGTAGAACTGCGCGCTGACACCATAAACATCAATTTCTCCGGCCTCGAATGCAAGCTTGATGGCATTCAAATCTGGGATGATCTTTCTTACGTACTCATCAAGGTAAGGAAGCTGAGTGCCATTCTTGTCGGTCTTCCAGTAATATGGGTTTCTAACCATTCTCACAAATTGATCTGGCACGTACTCAACGGGAATGAATGGTCCAAGACCAACGAGCTCTTTCTTGTTGATCGATTCAACGGTCCACTGTTCCCTGAAGGTACCATTCTTTACCCACGGCTCACAGATGTGTTTTGGGAACAGGTACAATCCTCCAATGTACCTCACGGCAAGTCTGAAAGGTTCTTCGTAGATTACCTTTAAAGTGTATTTGTCGACGAGTTCAGCCTTGGGCAGTCTACCTTTTGAGTCCTTGATGACATCTTGGGTGCTGCTTGGAATGTTTGGATTGGTGTAAATATCATTGATCGTGAAAACAACGTCTTCTGCTGTGAATGGTGTACCATCTGACCACTTGATTCCTTCCCTCAGGAAGAATGTGATGATCATTTTCTCATCATCGGTGACTTCTACTTCTACTCTCTTGGCAAGGCCTGGATGCATTACGGCCTTGTTATCCATCTCGATCATCGTCGCGCCCATCCACACACCGATGATATCGGTAGAGCTAGTTTCCTTTGCAACGATGTAATTCATCGTGCGAGGGCCACTACCAAGTTGTGGAGCTACAAGTACTCCTCCACGTTGTCCCGCTGCGTTGGCTCCCAGGTATGGTTTGCTTTCATCAAACCAGACGTACTTTTGCGCGGCAAAGCCAATTGCAACTAAAGCCAAGACCAATGTCACCAAGAAAAATTTCTTCATAAATTAACACCCCCTTATTTTACCAGGTGACAAGACACCCGGCGATTTTCTGATATTTTTCGTAATTCAGGATATTCTTTTTCACAAATATCTATCTTGTAAGGACATCTTGGACTGAAAAAACATCCACTGGGTCTCTGTATAGGACTTGGAACTCCACCAGTCAGA
>JBKBIU010000147.1:0-4310 GCA_046294065.1 Pseudothermotoga sp. | reverse complement strand
CACCATTTTAAGCCTTTCAAGAAATTCAGAGCCTTCTTCCATGATAGTAAGGTCTGCTGTGAAATTGGTGTCAAAGACGTAATCAAAACCAAGTCTTCTGAGGGCCGCAACCATCTTGCCTGTCGAGATACTACCAGGTTCAAGGCCGAATTCTTCACCGATGGCAACTCTCGTAGCTGGAGCGGTTTGGACTACAAGAACTTTATCATGTCTTTCAAGTTCTTCAAGGACTCTTCTTACATTGCTGTTTTCTGTAATTGCGCCAACAGGACAGAACGCTGAACATTGTCCGCAGCTGATGCACTCTGTCTCATACACTGGCATTTCAAAGGCTGTTTGAGGCAGTGTTTCAAAACCTCTTTCCACCATTGAATATATATCCATTCCTTGAAGTTCCGAGCAAGCTCTGACACATCTTCCGCATAGTACGCATTTTTCAAGATCCCTTATTATTGCTGGTGAACTGTCGTCATAGACAGCACTGATCCTTTGTTCCGATGGAAAGAGATCTTTGACCTCATAACGGTAGATCAAATCTTGAAATTCACAACGACCATTTGATTCACAGGTCATACAGTCTTTAGGGTGTCTTGAAAGTAAAAGTGAAAGGTTAAATTTCACAGCCTTTTCCACTCTGTCGGTTTTAGTCTTGATCTTCATGCCGTCTTGAACCTTTGTGGCGCAAGCAGGTTGCAGGTTTCTCGCGCCTTCTACTTCTACAACGCATACACGACATGCCCCAGTTGGTTCAAGTCTTGGATGATTACACAATGTTGGTACATAAACCCCAACAGTGTTGCAAGCCTCTACGATCGAAATGTTTGAAGGAACCTCGTACTTTTTTCCGTTGATCTCTATTAATACGTTAGCCACCATGAACCCTCCTCGCGAGAAGTTTGTTAAAGGATTCCACATATATTATAACACGAAAGGCATCCTCTCGGATGCCTTTTTTTCATTTTACACTGACCTTTTTCTCAAGATGTTCCTTGGCTATTTTGACATATTCGACAAATGCTGTCGGATCGTTTACTGCAAGCTCGGCTAGCATTTTTCTGTTAATGGCTATACTTGCAAGCTTGAGCCCGTGCATGAGCTGGCTGTATTTCAAACCATTCTGCCTTGCTGCGATGTTGATTCTGGTGATCCATATGCTTCTGTAGTCTCTCTTTTTGATTTTTCTGCCAACATAGGCATACCATTTTGCCCTGTAATAGTGTTGCTTTGCAAGTTTGTATCTTCTACTGATCGCGCCTCTATAGCCTTTCGCGGCTTTTAAGAATCTTTCTCTTCTTTTTTTCTTAGCATGCAATGATCTCTTGATTCTCATGATCTATTTCCTCCTCTCATCTCAGAGCGAGAAGTTTTTTGATTCTCTTTTCGTCGCCTTTTCTCAAGGTATCTTTTTTCCTAAGGACTCTGAGTGCTGATCTTTTTCTCTTACCAGTTGTATGTCGTGTGCGAGCATGATTGTAAAGAACTTTGCCGTTTTTCGTGACTCTAAATCTCTTTGCCGCTGTTTTGCTGACCTTCATTTTATTCATAGTAGGACCTCCTTCATCCATTTTTTGGTTTTAGCTGCATCCACATATCTCTACCTTCAAGCTTTGCGTCGGCTTCAATCGATGCTATATCACTGACATCATTGGCTATTCGATCTAAGATCTGCTTCCCCCTATCAGCGAAGGCAATCTCCCTGCCCCTGAACATGATTGTGACCTTGACTTTGTCACCGTCCTCAAGGAATCTCCTTATGTGCTTGAGTTTTGTCTGATAATCATGTTCGTCGATTTTGAGTCGGAATTTCATTTGCTTGATCTCCTGCGTCTTTTGCTTCTTCTTAGCTTCTTTCTGCCTTTTGGAGATTTGGTACATGTACTTGCCAAAGTCCATGATCTTTGCAACTGGCGGATCACTGTTTGGCGATACAAGTACCAGGTCAAGTCCTTTTCTTCTTGCCAGTTCGATTGCTTCTCTGGTAGATATAACTCCGATCTGCTTTCCATCCGAATCAATTACCCTAACCTTCGGATGCCTGATCTGCTCATTTTTCAGTAGTACCTGTTCCTTTTCTATGCTCTCGACCTCCCTATAAAAAATGGCGGGCAAAAGCCCGCCTCCCGATTGGATTCCGTAAAGTTAACCCCTTCGACTCAGTCTTGGGGTGGGAAGCTTGGCTTCCGCTTTCGCTGGTGGGCCGTGCAGGATTCGAACCTGCGACCCCCTGATTAAGAGTCAGGTGCTCTACCTGCTGAGCTAACGGCCCTTTCTTTCTGGTGCCCCTGGGAGGAATCGAACCTCCATTTACGGATTAGGAATCCGCCGTTCTATCCTTTGAACTACAGGGGCACCGCTTTTTCATTTTATCATTTTGCAATCTGACTGTCAACACCAACAAAAACCTGGGGCATCTACCCCAGGTCATAAAAACTTACAGAGGAAGGATCAACTACTCTTCTTTCCACAAGTGATAATAGTCTTCACCTGATCTCATTGCATTGTGGAACCAGCCCTTCACCCATGTTCTTCTGACGCTAAATCCCATTCCTTCGTAAATTGGTACACCAAGTACATTTTTAATTGCAAACAGTTGAACTTGTTCATAAAGCTTTTGTCTTACAGCAGGATCTGGATGTGTTGCAGCTTCTTCTATGATTTGATTGCAGCTTCTTCCGCCAAGTTCTGGGTTTGGGGTGGATACAAACTTCTTAAAGTTTTCGCCTTGTGCAAAACCATATGTCCCAGCTGAATGATAATATGTCTGAATGAAATTGTGTGGATCTGGATAATCTGCGTGCCATCCTATTATGAATGCAGGTAAGTAACCATTCTTGTAAGAAGTCAGGTATGTCGGCCATTGTTCACCGCGAACTTCGATCTTGAATTTGGGGTTGATCATTTCAACATATGTTTTGATCATTTCTGCCACAGTTCTTCTGACTTCGTTGCCTGTGTTGTAAAGTAAGGTAAGCTTGAATCCTTTTTTCCAAACCTCGCCATTCCATGCTTTTTTGAACTCTTCTGTTGCCTTAGCGATGCTAAACTGATAAAGTGGGAAATTAGGATTGTAACCTATAAGGCCTGCTGGCAGATCTGTTGCAATCCTCCTTCCAAGTCCTCTGAGAATATCCTTTATGACGGCATCATAGTTTATGACATATGCGAAAGCCTTTCTCAAATGTTCATCACTGAAAAAGTCTGGTGGTATACCTTCACCATCGAGTTTTCCGGAGCCAATGTATTTGCTGTCTGGTCTGACATTCCAGTTGAAATGCAGTGAATGAACGGTCAATGTCTGGAAGGGTTTCTGAACAACTATTCCGGGTGCATTTTCGATTTGAGGCAAGTAAAGCGTCGGAACGGCTGCTATATCTGCGTCACCTTTTTCGAGCATTGCTTTCATCGTTGACCATTCTCCAACGTTCCATATAATTACCTTCTTGATCTTTGCAGGTCCTCTCCAGTATTCGTCAAATCTTTCTAATGTAACCCTCTGTTGTGCTCTATCCCATTCGACTACCTTGAATGGACCTGTACCATTCGTTTTTGCATAGAGTGGTGATTTCTCTTTTGCCAAGTCGTGGTATCTCCACCACGTATCTGCCTTGCCATCCCAACAACCCTGGGCAATCGACCATTCTTTGTTGAGAATTGAGCTCCAGTAACCGTAGTGGCAAATTATTGACATGAACGGTCCGAATGGCCTTGGCAGGTGAAATACAACATTGTCGCCATCAACTTCAATAGCTGGGTCTATATAGTCTGTGTAGATCTTGATCAAGGCATCTTTGTACTGAGGCAATGGTTCATTTGAGTTGGGGTCGATCATGTCTGAGTAAGCCTTGCCGGTTATTTTCTCAACAAATTCTTCCAATGAATAAACTTCAAACAGTGCTTCCCAGAGCATCCACATCGGACCACCGGCAGGGTCAAACAATAGACCTCTTTCAAAACTGTACTCTACATCCTCAGGTTTAAGTCCTGCACCGTTGTGGAACTTGACGCCCTTTCTGATGGGGAAAATAATCGTTTTTCCGTCATTTCTGATGAGTCCATTATCAATAGTTGGTACCTGCACCGCCAATCTTGGTTCGTATTCCGTTAAGCTCGACCCCTTGTACTGTATGAGACACTCGTAGACCTCGTTCAAGACCTCACCACTCGCTGTATCATAAGCATAGTGTGGATCGAAGGTGTCTGGTTCCCCTGCAAGATTAAGTTTGATGATGGTATCAGGGTTCTTAACCTCGGCAAACACCAAGAAAGTTACCAAGACCAAAAAAACTACCAGGAATTTTCTCATCTTCTTA